>JANPAK010000350.1:0-2074 GCA_031429925.1 Variovorax sp. | reverse complement strand
CGATCGCCAATACTTCCTGCAACTCCTCGAAACCCACAGCGAGCAACGCGCCGTCCGCATCGCCGCCTATGCCTTGATGTCCAATCACTTCCACCTGGTCGCGGTGGGCGACCAGCCCGACGCTATCTCGCTCTTCATGATGGACGTCAATGGCCGCTACGCCACTTATCGCCACGCCCTCGAACGCTGCTCCGGAAAATTCAGCGAGCCTGCTTGGCGCCGATCGCCTCGGCGATGATGGCGGTTACGAGGCTGTTGATACTCACGCCCTCGTTTTCGGCCTGAGTCGTTAGTTTCGTATAAAGAGTGCGCGGCAAGCGTTGACGCCATTGCGCAGCTTCGACGCTGGGTTTCGGTATCTTGCGACCCGATTCCTTGAAGACATCCAAACAGTCGCGGAGAGCTTCGCGGCCGTTGGCAATAGCCTCGTCAATCGTCTCGCCGTCGGACATGCAACCCGGGATATCCGATGCTCGACCAAATAGCCGCCGCCTTATTCTTTCGACAGTGGCCTGACCGTGAACTGATAACGATCCAGGTTGCGATTTGTCTTAGTGGTCACTCGGCTTCCCTCCCTTTCGCCGCGTCGATAAGAGCCAGAAACTGTTTGACATACACCGGCTTGATCGGCCGTCTCGACGGCACAGAGGCGGAAAAGTACCTTCAGACCCGAAGGCCTTGCGCGGCTTTCGTGGTCCGAAAGGCTGGAGTTACTAGTGCAGTGCTTCAGAAGTTGTAACGATTAACACCGTGCGGGCGTCTCTACTAGTGAGGAGACGTTTACGGATGCGCATTGCCCCGAAGATCGAGTTGACGGCAGAGGACCAGATGACCTTAACCAGGTGGGTGAAAGGACGCAAGACTCCGGTGCGCATGGCGGAACGGGCGCGGGTGGTGTTGCTCGCCGCCGAGGGAAGGCGAGATATTGAGATTGCCTCGGAACTTAGCATCACGCCAGCGAAGGCCGCCCGTTGGCGGAAGCGTTTCCTGGTGAAGGGGCTGGCGGGTTTGGCCAAAGACGCGCCGCGTCCGGGCCGCACGCCGTCGGTCGACGCGGAAATGGTGGCGCGAGTGGTTCGCCTGACGACGCAGGAAAAGCCGGCCAATGCTACGCACTGGAGTACGCGCACGATGGCCGCGGCCGTCGGGATTAGCGATTCAAGTGTCCTGCGAATCTGGCACGCGCATGGGCTGAAGCCACATCGCATCGAGTCGTTCAAGCTCAGCAATGATCCGCACTTCACCTAAAAGCTCGAAGCCATTGTCGGTTTGTATCTTCATCCCCCGGAGCACGCCATCGTGCTTTGCGTAGACGAGAAGAGTCAAGTGCAGGCTCTCGACCGAACGCAACCGGGACTGCCGATGAAAAAGGGCCGCGCCCAAACCATGACCCACGACTACAAGCGCCACGGCACCACTACGATGTTCGCCGCCATGAATGTCGCCAGTGGAAAGGTGATTAGTCTTTGCCAACAACGCCACCGACATCAGGAATGGATTAAGTTTCTGCGGCTGATCGATGAGGCGACTCCCGCCGGCAAGCAACTCCACTTAATCGCCGACAACTACGCTACCCATAAGCATCCTAAGGTTCAACGCTGGCTCAAGCGGCATCCTCGCTTCCATGTCCACTTCACGCCCACCAGTTCTTCCTGGCTCAACATGGTGGAACGCTTCTTTCGTGACCTGACTGAAAACCGCCTTCGCCGGGGAGTCTTCCACAGCGTCCTGGAACTGATTGAAGCTCTTGACCTCTTCGTTGACCAGCACAACAAAAACCCGAAACCATTTATCTGGACTGCCACCGCGAAGGACATCCTCGCCAAAGTCATGCGCGCAAGGACTGCCCTCTATAACCATCAATCTGTGTGAAGCACTACACTAGCTGCGCTGGGCTTTAAGCGGAGCGCCGATACCGGTGAGCGTGAAGCCCGTCACCAGGCTCTCCTGGCGCTCAAAGGCGATCTTGGCCCAGGGAGAGCCCGACGGAAAGAAGACCAGATTCCCGGCGTGGTTCAGGATGCGGCGCCCGGGAGCGCCCGGGCGGTTGATACCCAGGAGGTCTTTTTGTAAG
>JANPAK010000349.1:0-12620 GCA_031429925.1 Variovorax sp. | reverse complement strand
ATTGGTTTACCGCGAGCACGAGCTTTGCCAATCCCGCAGCAGTCTTTGGACGCATGCTAAGCGACAGTTTTGCTGGCATATCGCCGTCATCTGCGTTCGGGTTTGTCTTCGCACAAGCGGTGGGTGCCATCGCAGGTGTTTGGATTGCACGGCAGTTCGATCAGACCTCCGACCTGCCTTGAGGACGTATTCATCTTCTCGATAGCTTATCTAGACTTAAGTGATCGGCGCGGGGTTGAAGAGGACCAAGTCGTTATGAAGCTTCCATTTTTCAGCCCAGGTCTTTTCGCCACTGGCGACCTTCAGCAGCAGGTCAAACAGTTCCCAACCAACGTCTTCAATCGTGGCTTGTCCCGACGCAATACGACCCGCGTTGATATCCATGAGATCGTGCCAACGGCGGGCAAGATCATCGCGTGTGGACATCTTGATCACGGGGCACTGCGCTAGGCCATAAGGTGTACCACGACCTGTTGTGAACACGTGAATATTCATGCCTGCCGCAAGCTGTAGCGTGCCGCAGATGAAGTCGCTGGCCGGTGTAGCCGCAAAAATCAGCCCACGCTGCTGAAGCTTCTGTCCAGGGCCAATCACCCCGTGGATGGGCCCAGTCCCGCTTTTAACGATCGAACCCATCGCCTTTTCTACGATGTTGGTCAAGCCGCCCTTTTTGTTGCCCGGCGTGGTGTTGGCGCTATGGTCTGCATTGCCACGTGCCAGATAGGCGTCGTACCACGCCAATTGTTGAACGATGCCGTTTGCGATTTCCGGCGTGGCTGCGCGAGCCGTGAGCTGGTCAACGGCATCGCGTACTTCAGTGGTCTCACTGAACATCACCGCAGCGCCAGTTCGCACCAGAAGATCCGTGGCAAAGCCGACGGCAGGATTGGCCGTGACACCCGAGAAAGCATCGCTCCCCCCGCATTGCACGCCCACCACCAAATCTGATGCGGGGCAGACTTCGCGTCGACGCTGGTTAAGGCGCTCGAGGTGTAGTTTTGCTTGGTTGAGGATACTGTCAATCATTGACGCGAAGCCCACGTGCTGATCATCTTGGAGCCTGACCAACCCAAAGCCATTCGCTTCACCGGTTGCAATGGGAATGCTGCCCTGTGGAAGCAATCGCTCAGGTTGTAGCTTTTCACAGCCCAGACTCAGCACCATCAATTCGCCGCCAAAATTGGGATTGGTCGCCAAGTGGCGCAACGTGCGGATCGGGATGATGGCGTCGGGTGCATCAATCGCTACCCCGCAACCATAGCTGTGCTCAAGCCCCACCACGCCATCCACGTTGGGGTAGTGGGGCAGCAGTTGCGCTTTGATCTGCTCAACGGCAACGGCGAGCACGCCAGCGACGCATTGGACCGTGGTTGTGATCGCAAGAAGATTGCGCGTTCCTACGCTCCCATCGGAATTTTTGTAACCCATGAAGGTGTAACCTTCTAGGCGAGGCAGCTCAGGCGGAGGCTCTGAAGGCGTTGTGGTGGCGAGCGAGCGCACATCGGGCATTCTTAGCCTTCTTTCATGGACCCAGCTCCCCGCAGCGATGGCTTCGATCGCGTGTCCGATCACGACGTTGTATCGAAGCACAGCACCGCCGGACTCAATCGCCTTGAGCGACACCTTATGCCCCTGAGGTATTGACT
The DNA here is from genome assembly GCA_031429925.1 of Variovorax sp. Lineage (GTDB taxonomy): Bacteria > Pseudomonadota > Gammaproteobacteria > Burkholderiales > Burkholderiaceae_C > JANMDU01. Next base: position 10,974 of record JANPAK010000349.1, on the reverse strand, counting down.
CAGTCAGTGTTAGACCGCTATCAAAAACTGCGCCCGCTTTCAATCCACCATCATTGACGATGATGGCTACGTTGTCGCTGGCGTGCATCTGAATGCAACGCGCGACAGAGGTGCTTGAGGTGAGCGTCACGGCACTATTGTGGACCAAGGGTGTTGATCAACGCGGCCAATGCCTCCATCTCTGCAGGCTTAATGTCTGTCAGTGGTGCACGCACAGGGCCGGCCGAGCGACCGACAAGTGTGGCCCCCGCCTTGACAATGCTGACTGCATAACCTGGCCCCTTATTGCGAATATCCAAGTAGGGCATGAAAAACTGCTTGAGTAGGCGGTGTTGCGTGGCGTGGTCATCGGTGCGAACTGCTTCATAGAAAGCCATCGCTGTTTTGGGGATGAAGTTGAACACGGCGGATGAGTACACCGGAGTTCCCAGGGCCTTATACGCCGCTGCATACACCTCCGCTGTTGGCAATCCACCGAGGTAGGCGAACCGATCCCCCATCTTCAGAAAAATGGACATCATCAGTTCAATATCGCCCAAGCCGTCTTTAAAACCAATGAGATTTGGGCAGCGATCTGCGAGAACTGCCAATGAGTTGGGCATCAGTTTGCATACGTTACGGTTGTAAACAATCACGCCGATCTTGACGCTTGCACACACCTGTTGCACATGCGCAATCAAGCCCTCTTGTGAAGCTTCGGTGAGGTAGTGCGGAAGCAACAAGATACCCTGCGCGCCTGCTCGCTCTGCCGCTTGGGCACATTCAATTGCAAACCGCGTCGAGCCGCCAGCCCCGGCGATGATGGGCACTTTGCCACGGCAAGTGTCAACTGCTGTTTGAATGATCTTGGGGTACTCTTGACCGCTGAGGGAAAAGTATTCGCCTGTGCCACCCGCTGCGAACAGTGCTGTAGCGCCGTAAGGTGCGAGCCATTCCAACCGTTTGGCATAAGAGGACGCATTAAATTCGCCTTGCTCGTCGAAATCAGTGAGCGGAAATGAAAGCAGGCCTTGCGACATGACCGTTTTAAGTTCTTGTGGATTCATGATTCAGAGATGGCGAAATGCCATTGGTGGTGCGTTCAAAACCGAGGCTGCTGGCCGGTGAAGCTTGGATCGTATTTGCGCATCTGGGCTAAGTCGTTGCGGTTGCGAATATCGGTACGCAGGTAGTTGTCGTGGAGGCGCGCTAATGCTTCAGCGTCGATCGTGACGCCAAGGCCTGCGGTTTTTGGCACGGCCAAGGTTCCATCGTGGAATCTGAGCCGCCCGCCCACGATCACCTCGTCGTCTTGCCAAGGATAGTGCGTGTCACAGGCGTACGATAGGTGCGGTACGGAAGCAGCTAAATGCGCCATCGCCATCAAACTGATCCCTAAGTGCGAATTGGAGTGCATGGACAATCCGAGGCCGAAGGTTTGGCACATCGTCGAGAGTCGCTGAGTAGCACGCAATCCGCCCCAGTAATGGTGATCCGACAGGACGATCTTCACGGGGCATCCACGCTCAACATTCAGGCGGAACTCGGCAAGATCGGTCACGACCATGTTGGTGGCAAGTGGAACCTCGCAGGCTTGTGCGACTTGAGCCATGCCGCCCAGCCCCGGTGCTGGATCCTCGTAGTATTCCAACACACCACGCAACTCCTCCACGATGGCTAGACTGGTGGCAACGCTCCAGTTACCGTTGGGGTCAATGCGTAGTGGCGCCCCTGGAAACGCATTGGCGAGTGCTTTTACGCCGGCGGCTTCTTCGTGCGGGTTGAGCGCCCCGGCCTTAAGCTTGATGCTCTTGAAGCCGTATTCGCCGATCATTTTCTTGGCCTGAGCGACCAACTGGTCGGCGCTGATGGTTTCTCCCCAAGGGTCGGCCGGGTAGGGGCGTTCGATGTGCTCGGCGTATTTGTAAAACAGATAGGCGCTGAATGGAACGGTCTCGCGGGCCGCGCCGCCCAAGAGGTCGTGGATCGGCGCGTTGGCAAGTTGACCTTGTAAGTCCATCATCGCCACTTCGAAAGCGCTAATGACTTTTGCCATCGCTTTACTGCCATGAGTGCCTGGAGCCAGCGCAAACTCAGGTCCACTGCTCGTTGGCTTGACTAGTGCATGGACGCGCTGTTCCATCTCATTGAGCGCCCAAGGAGACAAACCTTGCATCGCTGGCGCTGCTTTGGCAAGCGACTCGAGCATCGGCAGATCGCCGTAGCTTTCGTTGATACCGATCAACCCCGAGTCGGTCTCTAACTCAATGATTGATCGCAAGGCCCATGGTTCGTGAATGCCAGCTGCGTTGAGCAGAGGGGGATCGCGAAACGCGATGGGCGTGATGCGGACGTGTTGAATGGTGTGCTTGGTCATGACGGAGGTAGAAACGATTATTTGGCCAAAATGAGCTCAGGCAGCCACAGGGAGACTGCTGGGACATAAGTGACAACCCCGAGAACAAAGAGTAAAACAACGAAGAAGGGGATGAGTGCTTTCGTCACCGTCTCGATAGGTAATTTGGCGATTGCTGCACCGACAAACAGCACGCCACCTACAGGCGGCGTCAAAAGGCCAATACCTAAATTCACCATCATGATCATGCCAAAGTGCACTGGATCCACGCCCAGCAGCTTGACGACGGGAAGCAAAATGGGTGTCATGATCAGGATCAGGGGCGCCATATCCATCAAGGTGCCTAGGACCAGCAGCAGAATATTGATGTAGAACAAAATGACGTAGCGGTTGTCCGACAGCTCAGTGAACAGAGTTGTGATCTTGAGCGGAATCTGCATCAAGGTCATGATGTAGCCAAAACTAGCTGCAAAGCCAATCAGTATCATGACGATGCATAGCGTTTTGACCGTACGGTGCATCAGCTTGGGCAGGTCTTTCCATTTGTAATCTCGGTAGATGAACATCGTGACAAAAAAAGCCCAGACCACTGCGATGGATGCTGACTCTGTGGCGGTAAATACCCCAGTCAAGATACCTCCCAAGATGATGACCATGGTCGTCAAACCCCAAAGGGCATCGACGCAGATTTTCAATGCTTGTTTGAGCGGAATGACCTCGCCCTTGGGAAAATTACGCTTTTTGGCAATGAAAAGGCACATGATCGCCAGCGATAGACCTAGTAACAACCCCGGTAGCACACCGGCCAGGAAAAGGGCCGCGATGGATACGCCACCGCCTGCAGCAAGCGAGTAGATCACGGCGTTGTGGCTAGGCGGGATCAGAATGGCCTGCACGCTTCCGGCCACAGTTACCGCCGTGGCGAAGTCGCGTGGATAGCCTTTCTTTTCCATTTCAGGAATCATCACGGAGCCAATAGACGCCGTGTCAGCCAACGAGGAGCCTGAGATCGCGCCAAAGAAGGTTGAGGCTAGGATATTGACCAACGACAGACCACCACGCACAAAACCCACCAGCACATTGGCAAACGCAACCAAACGCCGGCTCATACCGCCTTCCGCCATGATGGCGCCGGCAAGCACGAAGAAAGGAATAGCTAGCAGCGAAAACTTGTTCACGCCTGAAGCAATCTGAATCATGAGCGCATCTAACGGTATGTCAATCCAAAGTGCCCCCACAATCGCGGCCAGGCCTAGCGCATAGGCCACCGGCATACCAATTAGCATTAAGGCAATAAAGCTGCCTAACAGGATAAATGCATCCATTAGTTGGCCTCAATCATTTGATGGTCGTAGGTCACGACGGCTCGCCGGGCTTGTGAGCCAAACAGCAAGAATTCGATCACAAACAGTAAGGTGATCGTGCCGCCTATGGGAACGGGCAGATAGGTCGCGCCTACGGGTAACCATGTCAGTTCGCTGATGCTTTGCCCCCAAAGCTCGATGCACAGCTTTATGCCATACCAGCTCATGAATGCAGCGACCAAACCCATCAATACCGTCACTAACTTGGCAATGATGCTTCTCAAACCATTGGGTAAGCGATCCACTACCATGCCGACTGCGATGTGCGCACCTGCGCGGTAACCCGCGGCAGCGCCTAGAAAAGTGAAAACGACCATCAACAAAATCGCGATGGGCTCAGGCCATTGCGATCCAGTGCCTAGAACGTAGCGGGTAAAGATACCCCATGGAATGATGAGCGACATCACGGCAATGGACAATCCAGAGATCCAAATGCAGGCGAGGTAGATTGCGTCGTTCAATCGCAGAAAGCTTTGTTTCATGTTGTCTTTCGTAGACTGGGTTGTACGTGACAAGTTGCCCAATACAACCCAGCGATCTGAGGCAGGATTAACGCGTGGCTTCGACGCGTTTCATCAAGTCCAAAAGCTTCTCGCCATACTTGGCGCGAACTGGAGCCGTCGCATCGAAGAACGGCTTTTGATCCACAGCAACAAATTCCACGCCAGCCGCTTTGAGTTTGGCGACGTTTTCCTCGACGGCTTTGTCCCACAAGCTGCGCTGCTCCAACTGCGCGTCACGCGACAGGCGTTTGATCAAGGCTTGGTCGGCTGGCGTGAGCCGATCCCAAGCGACTTTTGACATCACGAAAATCTCAGGAATGATCAGGTGATTGGTTTGCGCGTAAAACTTCGCTGGTGTGCTGAAGTGATTCGCCGTGAAGTAGCTGGGGGGATTGTTTTCTGCGCCGTCAATCACGCCAGTTTGCAAGGCCGTGAAGACTTCACCGTACGCCATTGCAATGCCGTTGCCGCCCATGGCGTTCATCGTATCCACAAACAATGGATTGCCCATCATGCGTACTTTTTGGCCTTTAAGGTCATCCGGTTTGGTTACTTTCTTTTTCGTGTACAGGCTGCGCGAGCCCCCGTCCATGAAACCCAATCCGACCAGCTTGGCTGGGCTGGCGGTCACTTTGTCAAGGATCTCTTGCCCAATTGGGCCGTCGATCACGGCACGCATGTGTGCCTCACTGCGGAACACGAAGGGCATGTTGAACACGTTGACTTCGTTGACCACAGGGCCCATCACACCGAGCGAAATGCGGGCAATTTGAATCGCACCGAGCTGGGTTTGCTCGACGGCTTCTTTTTCCTGACCAAGTACCGCGCCAGGAAACATTTGGATCTTGATACGGCCATTGGTGGCCGCATCCAGTTTTTTCCCCATGCTCTCAATGGCAACCACGGTTGGGTATCCCGCAGGGTGGGTGTCGTGCGACCTGAGCACCACATTTTGCGCAGTCGCGGTCAAGGGGAGGATGAGTGCGGCGGCTGAAGCCAGCAAGGTTCGGCGAAAGGTCATCATGGTAAGTCTCCTGGTAGTTTCATGGTTGAGAAAAAAGGTTCTGCTATCCCGCTCACGCCGGGGCGCAGGGCAAACAGTCCACCGGCCAGCGGTTGGTCCGATAGGTCGATGTTGGTAGGGCGGATGGACGTGACGAACAGCGTGTCAAGTCCAGAGCCTCCGAAGGCGCACATGGCCGGTTTCTTGACCGGCACAGCGATGGATCGGTCGAGATGACCATCGGGTGTGAAACGGTGGATGAGGCCTGCATCGTTACCGCAGATCCAATAGCAACCGTCAACGTCAATGGCTGCGCCATCGGGTCGACCAGGCAAGTTCTTCATATCGACGAAGACCTTGGGGTCGTGCGGCGTGCCGCTTTCGATATCGTACTGATAGGCCCAAACTGTTTGTACCTCGGGGTGTGAGTCCGACAAATACATGGTGGTGCCATCGGGACTGAAAGCCATACCGTTGGGCGTGATGAATCCAGTGAGCAAAGGGCGGGGCGGTAGATCCTCGCTCAGAGCATAAATGTTCCCAGACCGACTGGCTTTGCCCATGTCCATCACCATGGTCCCAGCACGCAGTCTGCCCTGGCGATCGCACCGGCCATCGTTGAAGCGCATGCCCGACTCAGCGTGATGGACGGTCGCCAGACTGCTGATGCTGATCGATCCGTCATCCTGCGGTTGGATGAACGCGATATCGCTTTCCATAGCGGCAACCCAAGTGCCCCAAGGTGCTCCAGAGTCGTTGGACGTTGCGGCAATACATCCGCACATTTGTGGCGTTTCCCAGCAACGTGCTGCCCCGCTTGCCGCGCTCCAGCACCAAAGCCTGCGCCCAGAGATATCCACCCACCAAAGCTGTTGGCGGCCTGCATCCCATACCGGGCTCTCGCCAACGGCATTCTTCGCATCAACGATGAGTTCTACTTGATCCGTCATGCCTCGTACTCTTTACTTGGCATGCGGATTGGCTTGAACGAAGCCACCGCCTTGATAGAGCGCAACGGGGTCGGTGGGGTTGGGCGGCGTGGTGCGAGCAAATACGGCATCACGGAAAACATCAGAACTGTCTTGGGGAACGTATCCGATGTGTTTGGCACGGCTGTTGTCCCACCACGTCACAGCGTTGTTTGACATACCAAAAATGATGCTGTGTCCAAGGATAGGCGTGGTCAGGCATGCACTGATCAAACGATGCAAATCATCGTAGCTCAGCCAAGTCGCGAGCATTCGGCGATCTTTGGGTTCTGGAAACGAGGAGCCAATGCGCACACATGCTGTCTCAATGCCGTAGCGATCAAAGTAGAAGCGTGACAAGCTCTCGCCAAAGGCCTTGCTGACACCGTAGTAACTGTCAGGCCGGGGCGAGTGCTCTGCATGAATCGTTTCGCCCTGCTTGTAAAAGCCAGTGACGTGGTTGGAACTAGCAAAAACAATCCTTTTCGTGCCGTGGATGCGGGCTGCTTCGTACAGGTGGTAGACCCCCAGAATGTTGGCTTGCATGATGGCTTCAAATGGCGCTTCCACAGAAATCCCACCTAAATGCACGATCGCGTCGACGCCGCTGACCGCAGCCCGAATCTGCTCGGCCTGTGCAAGGTCGGCCAAGATAATCTCCTCGCCCGGCTGTGCGTCACCAAAAGCGATCTTGTCTGACAACCTGAGCGTTTCGCAATTGGCCTTGAGCCGTTCACGCATTGCTTGGCCCAAGCCGCCGGCAGCTCCCGTCAGCAGGATTTTTTGATGATTTTTCAAATGAGAGGACATGTTTCGCTGAGGTTCAGAAAAGACTTGCAGGAAGTTGGACTTGTTTGTTAAAGTAGCGCCTGAGCAGGTTGTCAGTTATATGTTGTCTGATGACATGATTGATTGTTAATGATTGCCGCTTTGCTTGTCAAGGAATATTCAATGCTTGTAGTGAAAACCCTAGCTTCGGATGAGACTCGCAGTTCTGCCGAGGAAGAGCCGCCGCAGCGCAGGCCACGAGGGTTAGTCGCTGAAATCGTGGCAGCGTTGGAGTCTGATATCCGCCAAGGTGAACTTCGTCTGGGTGACAAGCTACCTACGGAATCTGCGTTGGTGGCAAGGTTTGACGTGAGCCGAACCGTCGTTCGCGAAGCGATCTCTCGATTGCAAGCCAGTGGTCTTGCGCAGACGAAACACGGCATCGGAACCTTTGTCGTCGCACCGAAAGCTGAAGAAGCTAACTTCAAGATCGCCCCCGACGACGTCGCGACGGTCGCCGACGTGATTTCCCTTTTGGAATTGAGAATCAGCTTGGAGAGCGAGAGCGCGGGCTTGGCAGCGCAACGGCGCACCGAGGAGAGTCTTCAAAAAATGGCGTCAGCGCTGGCCGCATTTGAAGTATCCATCCAAGAGGATTCGGACGCTGTACCTTCGGATTTTCAGTTCCACATGGAAGTGGCTCGCGCGACGGGCAACCGGCATTTTGCCGATTTGATGATGTACCTTGGAACGGTGATCATCCCGAGAACGCGGCTCAAAACTGCTGCCGACGCGCCGGAAGGCCGCTTGGCATATCTGGAGCGCGTCCATCACGAGCACGAGAGCATCTACAAAGCGATTCAAGCGAAGGATACCGATTCTGCCCGAGCGGCGATGCGAATGCACTTGACCAATAGCAGGGATCGTTTAAAGCGCGCTCACGTTTTAGCGGGTTGAAGCAGACTGATTGGCGTGAGTCGATCGCTCAGCAGGATCGAGATGCCTGCTGCCTTGTCGTCAGGGCCAGGCCTTCAGGTACTCACCCCAATGCGCTTCATGGGGGGCTAAATCAGAGAGCGAAGACTTCACGATATCTATTTCTTGGGCGTACTCTTTGTCGCTCAAACCGCCGCGCATCTTCTGAAAACGGCAGTACAACAGGTAGGTGTTCATCACATCCGTTTCGCAGTATCGACGGATGTCTTCCAAACCGCCCGCGAGGTAAGCCTCATACACCTTGCTGCCATCCATGCCCAGTTTGCCAGGGAAACCGCACAGCTTAGCCATAGCGTCGAGCGGCGCATTGGCTTTAGGTTGGTACATCGCCAGCAAATCCATCAGATCGAGATGGCGCAGGTGATAGCGGGAGATGTAATTGTTCCACTTGAACTCTCTTGAGTCGTGGTCGCCACCATCGCCCATGTCCCAATACTTGCTGGCCTGCACGCCGTGGATCATGCCTCGGTAGTGCAGCACGGGCAGGTCAAAACCACCGCCGTTCCAGCTGACGAGCTGGGGCACATGCTTGTCTAAGCTACCGAAGAATTGCTGAATAATTTTCCCTTCAGAGGCATCGTCGCGATCCACGAAGCTGTGAATGCGCAAACCTTCTGAATTGCGGAAAACAACACTGATGCAAAGCACACGCTGCAAATGCAAAGGCATGAAATCGGACTTGCCCTCTGCTTTGCGTTGATCAGCCCACGCTTGGTAGACCTGTGCATCGGTGTCAGTGCTAGGGTGCGAGCGCATGGCGCGTAGACCATGGACGTCGGGAATGCTTTCGATGTCAAATACCATCACAGGCCAGGCCATGAGCAGCTCGCAATCGCTATAAATTAGTGAGCACTCTGCGCAATATTTAAAAGGGCGAGAGCACGAAATCTTGCAAAAATGATATCAGCGGGCGGGCAAAAACCGCATGGGATCCACGGGCTTGCCTTGGCGGCGAATTTCAAAGTGCAGCTTCACGCGATCCGCGTCGGAATTGCCCATTTCCGCTATCTTCTGGCCTCTGCGCACCGTTTGATCTTCTTTGACCAGCAGCGTTTGGTTGTGTGCGTAAGCGGTCAGATAGGTGTTGTTGTGCTTGAGGATGACTAAATTGCCATAGCCGCGCAGCCCCGCGCCAGCATAGACCACGCGCCCATCGCCAGCGGCCAAAATCGCATCGCCCAACTTGCCGGAGATATCCACGCCTTTGTTTTTGACTTCGTCAAAAGTGGCGACAACATTGGCCACTCCGCCCGCGACCGGCCAGAGCCAAGCGACTTCTTCATCACTAGGGGAGGAGGCCGGCGGCATGGGGGGGCTCGCGACATTGGCCGTGGGTGTGCCGGGCGCAGGCACGCTTCCCGCCGTCACAGGACTTGGGGTGCTGACCGGACGCGTGACCACCGCATCCGAAACGGGCGCGCCTGACGTTGCGGGCAGAGGAGCCGCGGCCACCGCGACAGTGCCAGGTGGAATGACACGCAGGACTTGACCAACCTCAATGATGTTGGGATTGTCCATGTTGTTCCAGCGCGCAATGTCGCGCCAGCTTTGACCCGCATCTAAACCAATGCGAATTAGCGTGTCGCCGGGTCGAACGGTGTAATGCCCGGGCTTACCAGCGTTCTCAGACCCTTGCAGTGCTTTCGTTGGTGCAGCGACTGGGTTGGCCACACTGACTGGGCTGGCGGGGCTTGAAGCTACTGCAACCGGTGCGGTGCTGCTGGGTGCCGCTCGGCCGGCCATCGTGCCTCGGTCTTCCACAGGCGCGTTCGCCCCGGTGGGGCGCTGCGAGGCACATCCCGACACCAATGCCAGGGCGCACAGCGTGCAGGCTAAGCCTATGCGTTTGTAGGTAGAAAAATCCGACATCATGTTCCCTTGTGCGACATCAAACAATTCCCGATTTTAGGGGTACGAAGAGCACGCGTTCCAATACAGTTTGTTTCACTCCGTGGGCGGTTTTATCCAACACCATGAGCGATTGCTCAGCGCTCGAACCGCCAGGAGTGCTGATCGGCGCCACAATGCGGCCACCGACGGCAAGCTGTTCTACCCAATCCGCAGGGATCGCTTCACCGCCCGCCGCGGCAATCATGCCGGCATAGGGGGCGCCTTTGTGCCAACCAAGCATACCGTCGCCCAACAGCAAATGCAGATTTGGCGCGGCCAAATGCCGAACATTCACCAAGGCTTTCTCGTACAGACCTCGCAAGCGCTCAATGCTGTAGACCTCGACGCAAAGTTGGGCGAGTAAAGCAGCTTGATAGCCGCAACCCGAGCCGATTTCAAGGACGCGGCCCATGTGGCCTGTGGCGTTGAGCGCTACGCCTTGGCGCAGTAGCTCCAGCATGCGTGCCACCACATTTGGCTTGGAGATCGTCTGACCCAAGCCAATCGGTAGGCTGGTGTCCTCATAGGCCTGGCCTGCGAGGGCACTATCGACAAAGCGATGCCGTTCTATGGCCTGGAACGCCGCGAGCACGGCGAGATCTGAAACGCCGCCTTCAGCCAGCTTTTGCACCATCCTGTCTCGAACAGCAGCAGAATCCATACCCACGCTCACGGACGATATCGCGGCTGGTCCTGAAAGTGATTTTTTTATACCTTTTGGGCTTGCAGGCCTTTCGGAATATGCGTGAGGTGCTTGCTTTTTAATAGCAACTGGTGGCGTTGCAGGCACTTGCGAGTTGGCCTTGGCGCCAGTTTGTGGCATGCCGCTGGGCAGGCGGGCGGGAAAGCTGGGGCGGCTCATGCTGAAATGGTCACGCTGCACGTGTGCGCCAAGCATCCAGCCGTGCGTGATCGGTCAGATCCACTTGGAGCGGCGTGATCGTGACATGGCCTTCAGCGGCAGCTTCAAAATCTGTGCCCGGCCCGCTGTCGGCCACCGCACCGGCTGCGCCGATCCAATACATGGTCTCGCCACGCGGATTGGGCTGAACTTCGACCGGCTCGGCTGCATGGCGGCGCCCCAGACGGCAGACCTTTGGGGCCTTGATCATGGCCAGCGGCAGGTTGGGAATGTTGACATTGAGCA
>JANPAK010000348.1:0-2269 GCA_031429925.1 Variovorax sp. | reverse complement strand
TGCCGCTATCCGCCGATCGGCCGCCGCGGCGCGGCCTTCGGCTTCGCGCAGTGCGACTACCTTGGCGGCGATGTCGGCGAGAAGATCCGCCGCTACAACGAGCGCACGATGGTGATCGCGCAGATCGAGACCGAACGCGGCCTCGAGCAAGTTGAAGAGATTGCCGCCGTCGACGGCATCGACGTGCTGTGGGTCGGCCATTTCGACCTCTCCAATTTCATGGGCATCCCCGGCCAGTTCGACGATCCGCGCTTCGACGCGGCGATGCGCAAGGTCGCCCAGGTCGCCCGCGGCCACGGCAAGGCGGCGGGCTTCATGGCCACCGACGCGGCGTGGATCTCGCGGGCCCGCGAGATGGGCTACACGATGATCGCCGGCGGCACCGACACCGGCCTGCTCGAACTCGCGTTCAAGCAGATGGTCGGCCAGATCGAGGCGACTGCCCCATGACTGGCCACGGTCAAGAGCGCTTCCGGGTCGGCCTGACACGCGACCTGCTCACGCGCAACGGCGAACCGTCGTTCGGCCGGGGCCCGCTCGCGCTGCTCGACAGTGACTCGCGCATCGAATGGGAATTCCTGCCCGAGTCGGTCGACGAGATCACGCCGGACATCATGGCGCGCTATGACGGGCTCTATGTGAATGCGCCGCGGGTCACTGCGGCGTCGGTGGCGCGTGCGGACCGGCGGGTCACGATCGTCAGCCGGCACGGCGTGGGCTATGACGCGGTCGACGTGCACGCACTCGCCGCGAAAGGCGTGATCGCGACCAACACGCCGGTCGCGGTGCGACGCCCGGTGGCGGTCGCCGCGCTGACCTTCATCTTTGCGCTGGCCGGGCGGCTGGTCGAGAAGGATCGCCTGACGCGCGCCGGCCGCTGGAACGAACGCACCAGCCACATGGGCCTGGGCTTGACGAGGCGCACGCTCGGCGTGATCGGCGCCGGCGGCATCGGCCGCGAGTTGCTCGCGCTGGCCCGGCCCTTCGGCTGGCAGATGCAGGCGGCCGACCCCTATGCCGACGCGGCGGCGGTCGCCGCGCTGGGCGCCGAATGCGTGCCGCTCGAGCGCCTGCTGCGCGAGGCGGACTTCGTCGTCGTGACGGCGCTGCTGAACGACGAGACGCGCCACCTGCTGAATGCCACGCGCCTGGCCCAGATGAAGCCCAGCGCGTATTTGATCAACCTCGCGCGCGGGCCGCTCGTCGATGAACCAGCACTGATTGCGGCGCTCAAAAACGGCACGATCGCAGGCGCAGGCATCGACGTCTTCGAGCAGGAGCCTGTCGCGCCCGACAACCCGCTGCTGGCGATGGACAATGTGCTGGTGACGCCCCATGCGCTGTGCTGGACCGACGAATGTTTCGACGCGATCGCGCGCGAGGGGCTGGCCTGCATCGTCGACTTTGCCAACGGCCGCAGGCCGAAATCGGTAATCGGGGTGATCGGCCATGTTTGATCTCAGCGGCAAAGTCGCCCTCGTCACCGGTGCATCGCGCGGGCTCGGGTGGGCCATGGCCCAGTCTCTGGCGAAGGCGGGCGCCCATGTCGCGCTGAATGCGCGCGACGCGGCGGCACTCGCCTCCCGAGTGGCCGAACTGGCGGCCCAGGGCCTGTCCGGCGAGGCCTGCGCTTTCGATGTCACCGACAGCGAACTCGCCCAGCACTGCGTCGCCGATCTCGCGCAGCGCCATGGCCGCTTCGACATCCTGGTGGCCAATGCCGGCATCAACCACCGCCAGCCGATCACAGCCTTCGAGCTCGCCGATTTCCAGCGCGTGATCGACACCAACCTGGTCGCGGTGTGGGTGCTGTGCAAGGCGGCCGCGCAGCAGATGATTCCGAGGCAACAGGGCCGCCTGATCCTGACCGGCTCGATCAGTGCGATGAATGCGCGGCCGACCATCAGCGCCTATGTCGCGGCCAAAGGCGCCGTGCACGCTTTGACCAAACAACTGGCGGTCGAACTGGCGCGCGACGGCATCACCGCGAACTGCATCGCCCCCGGATTTTTTGCCACCGAGATGAATACCGCGCTGATCGAGAACCCGGCGTTCAACGAGTGGGTCTGCCAGCGCACGCCGGCCGGCCGCTGGGGGCGGCTTGCAGAGATCGGCCCGGCGGCCGTCTTCCTTGCGTCAGACGAGGCGTCCTACGTCAGCGGGCTGGTATTGACGGTGGACGGCGCGTTCACCGCTGCGATGTGACCGATGGTCGTGCGCGTCTGTCACGTTCTCCAATCGCCATAGGTGCCCGGGTGCCGTTGTCAAA
>JANPAK010000347.1:0-2805 GCA_031429925.1 Variovorax sp. | reverse complement strand
ATGGCAACCAGTTTTGGGTCGCTGGGTGCCTTCACCAGAAAACGTTCGCTACGAACTACGCACGGGTCCGATTGTTTGTCGCCGACTTGATCGATCACCAAATGCATCGCATTTTTAAGTTCATCCCGATGCTGGGCAAAGAAAGCATTTGCGCCGTAGCCTGCGACTTCTTCTGCGCCGGTGAACACGAGGTGGACTGCGTGTCGCTGCAAGGGTTGCTCATGTAAGCGTTGTGCCAAAGCTAGAGCAACCGCTACACCACTGGCGTTGTCGTTGGCCCCTTTGGTGAATGGCGTAAAGTCGGCCTGCACCATCAACCCAAAAGCCAGCAAGACCACTGCGCCGGGCACCAGCGCCAACATGCGCAGCCAACGCGCATCGCTGAAGATGCCGACCAGAAACAGCAGCAGCAATACTCCCATTGACAGTAAGGTGGCTGGCAACAGCCACTTAAATAGAGCTAGAAATTGTTTTGAGCTGAATAATAACGGCGTGCGATGCGTGTCCAAATGCGCTGTAATGACGATAGGTGCACCGGTCGCTTCAGTTTGCACTGCCATTATGTGTGTGCTGACATTGACACTGTCGCCCCGACTTTGTACCCAGCGCAGTAGATTGTCTTTGAAGCGCATCTCCATCAGCAGGGCTGCAAAGAAAACGCCTCCTATAAAAAGTGCCGCCACGCTATCGACGGCCCACTGCGGCTGCCAGTACAGAAATAGGCAGATTAACAGCACGCCGGTGGCAATAGCATACGGCGCATATGCTGAGTAAGCACTATCAAATCGCTCCTTTTTTGTGGTCAGACCCAAGTCAGTTAACTGTGCCGACACATAGTTGGCAGCTTCTTCTTCGGCTTCAGTGGTGCTGCCGCGCGGGCCAATCTTCTCTGACAAATGTCGAACGTGAGCGAGGATATCCGATTGATTAGGTGGGTCAACCGCATCGAGAGCAGATTCAGATGTCATACAGCTGGATTATCGCTTACTTGCTACGCAGGAATATTTTTCAGGAAAGAAATCAGCAGTTCTCAATATGAAACTGGGAGGGGAGGGCATTACATAAGAGGTGCAAAAGAGGCGAGAATAGGGGAATGAGCAAGCCATTTCGACTAACAGAAATAGTGAGGCATTTGCGCGAGGCGTGGGTTGGGCTGGACGATAGGCGGACGGGAAAGAACCGGCAATATCAGGTGAGCGATGCGGCGATGAGCGCATTTGGAGTATTTTTCATGCAATCGCCGTCATTTCTGGCACAGCAGAAGGCGATGATCAAAGGCAAAGGGCAAGCCAATATCTTCAGCCTGTTTTTAGTGGGACATGTGCCCAGCGACAACCAGATTCGAAATCTGCTAGATCCAGTCAGCCCACAACAAGTGGCTGGGGAGTATGAATGGATATACCGGGAGTTAAAGGCAGGTGGCCAAATCGAAGGGATGCGAGATGTAGGCAGGACGCTGTTGATAGCGCTGGACGGGGTGACGTTTTTTGAATCGACGGAGATACACTGCGAAGGGTGTCTGTCGCGGGAAGATCGAAATGGGACGATGCACTACTATCACAGTGCGATTACCCCCGTCATAGTGAAACCGGGATATCCGCATGTGGTGGCGTTGATGCCGGAGTGTATCGAAAGGCAGGATGGGCAAGAGAAACAGGATTGCGAACGGAATGCGGCCAAACGCTGGTTGAGTCGGCATAGTGACAGCTATGCCGAGCGACCTTGGAGCGTGACATATCTGGGCGATGACCTGTATTCCAATCAGCCATTTTGTGAGGCCGTGCTACAAAAAGAGCAGTATTTTCTGTGTGTGGCCAAACCTGAATCGCATCCGGCGTTGTATGAGTGGGTTGCCTGCGTCGAGCAACTTGGCCGGATGCATGAATTGCGGGTTCGCAAGTGGATGGGCCAGTATGCTGAGATCAGCATCTATCGCTGGGCTAGCGCAGGGCCTTTGCGGGGTGACACTAGTGCGCTATTGGTCAATTGGCTTGAGCTGACCGTCTCTCGCGACGATACCGGCAAGCAGTTGTATCACAATACTTGGGTGACTAATCATGAAGTTACCAAAGATAATGTCTCAGCCTTGGCCTTAGCCGGACGAGCGCGCTGGAAGGGTGAGAACGAAAACAACAATGTCCTCAAGAACAACGGCTATCACCTCGAACACAATTTTGGTCACGGCAAACAACATTTGGCCACCCTGTTATTTATTCTGAATGTGTTGGCCTTCTTGATTCATACTGCCCAACACATGGTCGAATCACCCTATCGGCTAGTGCGTGACAATTTATCGTCTCGCAAAAAATTCTTTGATGACTTGCGTGCCCTGACTCACTATATGTTGTTTGACTCATGGGATGCGCTGTTCCGCTTCATGCTGGACGGCCTTGAAGTCGTGATCCCTGTCGAATTATTCAATCTGGATACCTCATGACCGCAGCCCAATTTGTCCATTCCAACATCCTCGCTACAGCCTATGCCGTAGTCGATCCACTCAGCACGCCTATTGATCGCCTTCTTTAGCGATTTCAGCCCAGCTTTTCGTCGAGAGCTCGGTCACTTGGCCCAAATGCCCACTTTACGCCATCAACCTCAGGCCCACCTCGTGTGAAATTGCTGCCGTGGCAATCAAGGTCCGGTCAAATTGAGAACTGCTGATCCGCATGGCACCTGCAAAGTCAGGGTTTGCTTGCTGCTTCGCGCATATCTACCGCTGCAGCCAGTCAATCGCCAGAATGCTGTCGAGCTGTTTGAATTCAGGGTCGCCGGTCAGCACGGTTGCGCCTTCGCGCTGTGCCAGCG
>JANPAK010000346.1:0-3178 GCA_031429925.1 Variovorax sp. | reverse complement strand
GCAAAAAACCACTGTTTTTCTGGTTGGACTTCCAGTTTTTCAGATCTTTCTCGGTGTGGGCAACGTTGATGTCGCCGCAGAGAATGAACTCTCGCTGGCTGCGAAGCGCAACCAAATGCGGGTAAATCACACTAAGAAAGCGAAACTTTGCCTCTTGGCGGTCTGGTCCAGACGAGCCGCTGGGGAAGTAGGCACTGATCACAGAAAACTTCCTTGAGGGCGTGTCAAAACGAAGCTCCGCGTATCGGCCTTCAGCATTGAACTCATCATTTCCCAACGCCGTCTGGTGTGGAAATCCAATGACGACCTCGGACGGCTCGTGGCGGGAGTACACCCCAACGCCGCTGTAGCCTTTTTTTTCCGCAAATTGAAAGTGGCCTGTCATGCCGGCCATGTCTTTGAGTGGGCCAAGATCGCTCAACTGCGCCTTGACTTCCTGTACACACATACAATCGGGGGCAGCTCTCTCCACCCAAGCCGTTACACCTTTGGTGGCTGCGGAGCGGATGCCGTTGAAGTTCAGGCTGGTGACGCGAAACAATGTGTTGTTCATGAGGGGCTATCAGTGAGTCAAGCAATCGATGCGGGCAATCGGGCGACGGATCGCCTAGCGGTTGATTTTGTGCGATTTTCCGTGGAATCAGGTGTTTTGCGGTTTGGCGCATTCAAAACAAAGGCGGGACGGCTGAGCCCTTACTTTTTTAACGCTGGTTTGTTTGACGACGGTGCAAAACTGCTGCGTTTGGGGCAGTACTATGCCCGGCGCATATTGGCCAGCGGCATTGAGTTCGACATGCTTTTTGGCCCGGCTTACAAGGGTATCCCTTTGGTGGCGGCCGTGAGCATGGAGCTCGCTCGTTTGGGCCATAACTTTCCATACGCCTACAACCGAAAAGAAGCCAAAGACCATGGCGAGGGAGGCACCCTTGTCGGTGCGCCCGTGAAGGGACGCGTGTTGATCATCGATGACGTCATGAGTGCGGGAACAGCGGCGCGCGAATCGATTGCCTTGATTCAAGCCGCTGGTGCATTGCCTTGCGCGGTCGCCATTGCGCTAGATCGACAGGAGAAAGCCACCGAAATGACATCGAACGGCCTGCGCGATGTCAACCACAGCGCCGTGCAGTACGTCAATGATGTGCTGGGTCTGAAGGTTTGCGCCATTGCTAAATTGGCTGACTTGCTTCAGTATTTGAAGGATGATGCTGTTTTGGATGAAAGCTCGCGAGCCCATCAAGCTGCTGTGCAGGCTTATCGCGCTCAATATGGTGTGGATTGAAATGGAGAGGCGGGCATGATTCTTGTGATAACGCGTTGCACCATGGCTTGCTTGCTTCTCGCTTTGGCTGGGCCATCCATGGCTCAAAGCATTTTTACGTGCACCGACCCCAATGGTCGAAAAATTACTTCCGACCGCCCGATTGCCGAATGTCTCAGTAAGGATCAAAAAGAGCTCAACCCGAGCGGGACTGTTAAGCGCGTGGTCAAGCCCGTGCTAACTGCCGACGAGCAGCGTGTCGCCGATCAAAAGCAAAAGGAAGAGGCCGAGGAGCGCGCACGCCAGGAGGAGGAGCGCCGCAAAAACCGTGCACTGCTGTCGCGCTACCCTAACAAAGAGGCGCATGACAAAGAGCGAAACCTAGCCTTGGCGCAGGTTGATGAGGTGATCAAAGCTGCGCAAAAGCGTATTGGTGAGTTGGCAGAGCAGCGCAAAAAAATCGGGGAAGAGCTGGAGTTCTATCGCAAGGATCCGAGTCGTACGCCGCCCGCGCTGCGCCGCCAGCTCGAAGACAACGATCGCAGTGCGGTGGTGACGCGGCGATTCATCGGTGACCAAGATGATGAAAAGAAGCGCGCTAATGCGCGCTTCGACGAGGAATTGGATCGGCTGCGCAAGCTTTGGGCTCAAGCGGCAATGCCTGCGCCAGGTAGCGCCGTGCCGGTTGGATCGGCCGCGCAACCAGGGGCACCCGCAGTGCCAGCGAAAAAGTAACTCACCGGCGATGGGCTTGCGTCGGCAGAGCGACGAGAGATCAGGCGGCTTCTTTGTAGAAAAACTCGCGCTGAAGGCTGCGCCTGGCCTCGGTTTGAACGCCCAATCGGATGGCGCTGATGTGCTCAGGGGTCGTGCCGCAGCAACCCCCAACAATGTTGACCAAGCCCTCCCGTGCAAATTCTTGCAGTAAGCGCGAGGTGACATCGGGTGTTTCATCGAAGCCGGTGTCGCTCATCGGGTTGGGTAAGCCGGCATTTGGGTAGCAAGAAATATAGGTGTCGCCAGCGACTTTTGCCAACTCTTGGATATAGGGGCGCATGAGCGCGGCGCCGAGGGCGCAGTTCAGCCCGACCGCCAGAGGGCGAGCATGGCGCACGCTATGCCAAAAGGCCGTCACAGTTTGGCCGCTCAAGATGCGGCCGGAAGCATCGGTGACTGTTCCGCTGATGATGAGCGGCAAGCGCTCGCCAGAATTGTCGAAATACTCGTCAATCGCAAACAAGGCGGCTTTTGCGTTCAGCGTATCAAAAATCGTCTCAACCAACAACACATCGGAGCCGCCCTCAACCAACGCCTCGACCTGCTCGTAATATGCAGCGCGTAATTCTTCAAACGTCACATTGCGTGCGGCGGGGTCATTCACGTCGGGGCTGATGCTGGCGGTCTTGGGTGTGGGGCCAAGAGCGCCGGCGACAAAGCGCGGTTTATCGGGTGTGGAGAATTTGTCGCAAGCGGCTCGGGCGATTCTTGCGGATTGCAGATTCATCTCGCGCGCGAGATGCGCCATTTTGTAATCCTCTTGGGCAATCGTGGTGGCGCCAAACGTGTTGGTCTCGATCAAGTCGCAGCCGGCGGCCAAGTAGCTTTCATGGATATCGGCGATCACATCAGGCCGAGTCAGGCTGAGCAACTCATTGTTGCCTTTCACGTCCTTCGGAAAATCCGCAAAGCGCTCGCCCCGGTATTGCGCTTCGCTGAGCTTGAAGCGCTGAATCATCGTGCCCATCGCGCCATCGAGAATGGCGATACGGCTTTCGAGGATGGCGGGCAGCTGCTGCCCGCGGGTGTAGATGAGAGGCTTCATACCGATATTTTAGGATATTTTTCAAAGATATAGAGCAATAGTCGGCACAGTGTTTGCGAAAAATGCTATCAAAATAATAGCGACTCGGGCGGCACAAC
>JANPAK010000345.1:0-8328 GCA_031429925.1 Variovorax sp. | reverse complement strand
TCGCGCAAGGAAAAGGTTCAGGATCGACAGGGCTTGGCTGAGGCAGCAGGACTCAAGCCTGTAGTTTTGGATGTTGAGTCCTATGCTTCTCGCTTAGCAACACGGCGCTTGGTCGAGCAAATGGACGAACAAGGGAAAGATGCATTGGTGGCGCTGTTTGAAGTCGGCGCGATGACCACCAGCATGCAGGTGATGAAGAACGAAGAAGTGGTCTATGACCGCGATCAGGCCTTTGGCGGAGCTCAGTTGACCCAGTTAATCGTGCGGCAATACGGTTTCTCTCCTGAAGAGGCTGAAAGCAAAAAGCGAAGCGGCGAGCTTCCCGAGGACTACGAAATGTCGGTGCTGCGTCCCTTTGTGGAGAACATGGCACAAGAGATTGGCCGTGCACTTCAGTTCTTCTTTACCAGCACACCGCACAATCGAGTCGATCATGTGATGCTCGCTGGTGGATCCTCTTCACTGCCAGGCCTGACTGAGGCAGTGACCTTGCAAACTTCGTTTGATTGTCAGGTGCTCAATCCGTTCGAAGGTATGGAGTTAGCCAGCGGGATCAAAGAGGCCAAAATACGCCGTGAAGCCCCCTCCTACTTGAGTGCCTGCGGCTTAGCGATGCGGAGGTTCATGTCATGATTTTGATCAACCTATTACCGCATCGTGAGGAAGCTCGAAAGCGCCGCAAAGAGGCGTTTTTCGTGGCACTCGGCATCGCTGCCTTGACTGGCGGGGTGATTTGTGGGGCAGTCTATGCAGGCTACCAAGCGCAGATTTCAACCCAGAACACTAAGAACCTATTTTTGCAGGGCGAGGTTAAGAAGCTGGACAACGAAATCAAGGAAGTGTCTACGCTGCAAGCGGAGATCGCTTCGTTGCGCGCACGCCAGCAAGCGGTAGAGTCGTTGCAGGCTGATCGCAACCTGCCCGTCTATTTGCTAACGGAAATTGTCAAACAGTTGCCGGATGGTGTGTATGTATCCTCACTCAAGCAAGATAACGTGACCTTGAGCCTTTTGGGTACTGCCCAGTCCCAAGAGCGTGTATCAGAGCTGCTCAGAAACCTCGCCAACAACAGCCAATGGTTCAACCGGCCTGAGCTGATCGAGATTGTGGCCGGTACCGTCGCGTTGTCTCCGCGGGATCAGCGCCGCGTGGCAAACTTCTCCATACGCGTGCAAGTTCGCAAACCCGCAGATGTCCAAAAGCCGGGCTCTGCTGCGTCAGCAGTTCAGGCTCCAAAGAAAGCTTGAGGTTGATATGGCAACAAAAGCAAAGAGTAGTTTAGATTTTTCTGCTGCGCAGGAAAAATTGGTCTCCCAGTTCCGAGGCCTTAACAGCAACGATCCAGCTTCCTGGCCTGCGCTGCCACGGTATAGTCTTTGCCTTTTATTGGCAATTGGCGTTGTTGTGGCGCTCTGGTTTGTGTGGTTGCAAAACTCGGCGGATGAACTCAAGACGTCGCAAGATCAGGAAGTAAAGCTTAAAGAGGATTACAAGAAGAAGCTTGTTCAAGCGGTGAATTTGGAGACCCTGAAAAAGCAGCGCGAACAAGTTCAGCAGTATGTCACCCAGCTCGAAAAGCAGCTTCCTAGCAAAGCAGAGATTGACGCTTTGCTGTCAGACATCAATCAGGCAGGTTTAGGGCGGAGCTTGCAGTTTGAGTCATTCCGTCCCGGCGCCATCGCTGTGAAGGAATACTATGCAGAGCTGCCAATCGCACTACGTATCACGGGCAGGTACCATGACATAGGGGCTTTCGCAAGTGATGTCGCAAACTTGTCTAGGATCGTGACGCTGAATAACATCAGCATCGTGCCCGGAAGAGACGGGATTTTAACGCTGGATTCGACTGCTCGAACCTACCGCTATCTTGATCCAGACGAAGTCAAATCGCAGCGAGCCGTGGCTCCTGCAGCGGGAGCGAAGAAATGAGTATCGCCAGTCATCGTTATCTGATCAGAGCAGCGGCGTTGGTCATGCTTTTTGCGTTGTCGGGATGTTGGGGTGATGACCAAGAGGATCTTAAGCAGTGGATGCAAGATCAGCGCAACGCTACGAAACCCAGCGTACCGCCGATTCCCGAGCCAAAGAAATTCACACCTGAACTCTACGCCAATGATCTGTCGATTGAGCCGTTCAGCAGCCAAAAGCTAGCCCAGGCCCTCAAGCGCGAAGCCAGTCAAGCAACTGCAAATGCGGCACTTGTTGCGCCAGAATTGAACCGAAGGAAAGAGGTTCTAGAGGGCTATCCCTTGGATGCCATTGCAATGGTTGGAACCATGTTGCCAAAAGGTGTTCCTGTTGCGCTAATACGAGTCGATAAATTGCTTTACCAAGTCCGTGTGGGCAACTATGTAGGACAGAACTACGGCAAGGTGATGAAGGTCACCGAAACTGAGCTGGTGTTACGTGAAATTGTGCAGGATGCGGCTGGCGAATGGATTGAACGCCAAGCCAGTTTGCAGCTACAAGAGGTCTCTAAATGAAAAAATATACTTCCACTCAGCGGGGATTTCTGGCGCAGATGCTCGTCGGTAGTTTCGCGGTGTTCGCGGCTATTGCGGCGATCGCGCAGAATGCGATCCAAGGGGTAGCTGCCACGCTACAAGGCGGCGTAGAAGTGGTGCGAATTGATTTTTCGCAACCGTTGACCGCCGTGCCATCTGGGTTTTCGATCCAATCCCCTGCGCGAATTGCGCTGGACTTTCCTGGCATCAGCAACAATTCTGGTAAAAACTTGATTGATATCAATCAAGGCAACCTTCGCTCCGCCAATATTGTTCAGGCGGGCGAACGCACTCGCTTGGTATTGAATCTCAAGCAAGCTGCGGGCTATAAGACTGAAATCAAAGGCAATAGTTTGCTGATTTCTTTAGAAGGCGTTGCTAGCGCCCTCGATGCGCCGCCCACTGCACTTGCGGTGGCCGCTGTGTCCGCTGCGCCGCCAACGTTTGCCGAAGCCCGAAACCGAGACGTCCAAACGCTGAAGGACATTGATTTTCGCCGCAGTACCGATGGCGCTGGGCGTATTGTCGTGGACTTGCCAAGCAACCAGGTGGGTGTCGACATCAAGCAACAAGGTCAAACACTTGTTGTCGAATTCTTGAAAACGAGTCTGCCCGAGGGGCTTCGCCGTCGCCTAGACGTGTCTGATTTTGGCACGCCCATTCAATTGGTAAGCACAAATCAAGCGGGCGATCGTGTGCGCATGGTCGTTGAACCCAAAGGCTCGTGGGAACACAGTGCCTACCAAAGCGACAACCAGTTTGTTTTGGAGGTGCGCGCGTTGAAGGTTGACCCAACAAAGTTGACGCAAGGCTTAGGCTACGGCGGCGAAAAGCTCTCACTCAATTTTCAAAACATCGAAGTTCGCTCGCTCCTCCAGGTCATCGCAGATTTCACCAACTTTAACGTGATCACATCTGACAGCGTTTCAGGGGCAGTCACGCTGCGCCTGAAAGATGTGCCTTGGGATCAAGCCCTTGATATCATTTTGCAAGCCAAAGGGCTAGGTATGCGCAAGAACGGCAATGTGCTGTGGATTGCACCTAAAGACGAAATCGCATCAAAGGAAAAGCAAGAGCTCGAGGCCAAGGCCGCGTTGCAATCCTTGGAGCCAGTGCGGTCGCAGGCGTTTCAGATCAACTACACCAAGGCTGCGGAAATTGCTGGCCAACTTAGCGCCTCGACCGGCACTGGTGCAGCTGCTACGCGGATGCTGTCAAACCGAGGGAGTGTGGTGGCTGAGCCGCGTACCAACCAATTGTTTGTGACTGACATTCCATCTAAATTGGAAGAAATCCAAGCCTTGATCTCTAAGTTGGATGTGCCCATTCGGCAAGTCATGATTGAGGCAAGAATTGTCGAGGCGTCCGACCAGTTTGGCAAATCCTTGGGCGTGAAACTCGGTGCAAACGATTTGCGCGGAACGCGTGGTGGTGACGCGGGCTTTGGCTTAGGCGGTGGAAACCGTATCGCATGGGGAACCAATTACGGTAACGTCGTCGGCACAACGGGGACGCAGAACGGCGGTGTCGACACCAGCAGTACCTTCTTCAATATGCCGGCGGTGGGCCAGAATGGCTTCGGTGCAGCAGCGGTGGCCTTGTCGATCTTCAACTCTTCCGCAAATCGATTTCTGAATTTGGAACTGTCGGCCTTGGAGGGCGATGGCAAGGGCCGCATCGTTTCCAGCCCACGCGTGATCACCGCTGATCAAACTCGTGCACTGATTGAGCAAGGCACCGAGCTACCGTATCAAGTGGCAACGTCCAGCGGCGCAACTTCGATTGCCTTCCGTAAAGCAAACCTGAAGCTGGAAGTGACTCCGCAGATTACGCCCGAGGGAAACATTATTTTGGACGTTGACGTCAACAAAGACAGTGTTGGCCAATCCACCGCGCAAGGCTTTGCTATTAACACCAAGCACATCAAGACCCAAGTACTGGTGGAGAACGGTGGAACAGTGGTGATTGGCGGCATTTTTGAGTTGACCGAAACCGAAAGCGAAACCCGTGTGCCATTCTTGGCTGATATTCCCATCGCAGGCAACCTTTTTAAGCAGCGACAGAAAAGTGCTAACAAGCAGGAACTATTGGTTTTCATCACGCCACGGATGATCTCTGATCGCGCTGCAGCGCGCTAGGCGCTACTTTTCTGATAGCATCTCGCGTCAAACTGATAGGGGAAAAAATGAATCAAACAAAACTATTCTTTATCGCCATCGCCGTCGCCTTTCTGAGCGCTTGCGGCGGAGGTGGCGGAAGCCCCGGGACTTCGGGCTCGGGCGGGGGAAGTGGCGGCTCTGTGACGTCTACAGCGGTGGTGACACCAGCCAGCATTGAATTGCTGATCAGCGGAAACGAAATTCCATCGGCAGCTGGGAACCTAAATATTACGGCGATCGTTAAGAATGCAGGCAACGTTGGTCTAGTGGGCCAAACTGTGACGTTTTCCGCGACCTCAGGCGTCATAGCGATCGTTAGCGCGGTAACGAATGAGAATGGCGTCGCCAGTGCGACGATATCTGCTGGTGCAAACAAGAGTAACCGCGCTGTCACAGTGACTGCTTTGGCTGCTCCTGTATCGGTGAACTTGGTCTTGCCTGTCGGCGGCACAAAAATTCAGATCACGGGGCTAGGTACCATGCAGGCTGGTGGGGCATCCGCATACACCGCAAAGCTAACAGACTCTTCTGGGCAGGGGATCGCAGGGCAGTCGATCACGGTGACATCGTCCTTGGGCAATAGCCTTGTTGGCACTGGCACTACAGACGGGAACGGCGTAGCGACATTTTTATACACTGCCAACAATGCAGGAAACGACACGATAGCTGCCTCAAGCCTTGGCGCAACGTCCAACGCAGCAGTCGCGATCAGCAATGTCGATCTCTCCGCAGTGAGCCCGGCAGCCAACGACTTGGTGCCCGTGAATACGGCTCAAATTGTGAAGGTGCGCTACCGAATTGGTGGCGTTGGGCAGGCGGGCAGAACAGTGACTTTTTCGACAACGCGAGGTGCATTGAGTGCAGGTAGTGCAGTGACCGACAGTGACGGCGAGGCGAGCATTTCTGTATCCTCATCCAGCGCCGGTTTAGCCTCAGTGGTGGGTCAGATTTCTGGTGTAGGGCAAGTGGTATTGCCGCTTCAGTTTGTTGCACTGACGCCAGCATCGTTGTTGTTGCAAGCAAATCCTGGAGCGTTGTCTCCCAATGCTTCGGGGAGCGCAAATCAGTCTTCTCTCGAGGCAATCGTCCGCGATGCTAGCGGCAACGCTGTGGCAAATCGGCAGGTCAATTTCAGACTGATCACTGACGCCAGCAATGGGCGCCTTGCGCAAGCATCTGCAACAACGGATATCAATGGCAGGGCCTCTGTCCAATTCATCTCCGGCGCTGACTCGACCGCCAGCGAAGGTGTCGTTGTGCAAGCCGAAGTCGCCTCGACGTCCGTTTCGGGAACAACCGCTTTAACGGTCAATGGGCAGGCTCTGTTCATTGCGCTTGCATTTGGAAACACGATCGCGAACCAAGACGAAACCACCTACAAGAAGCAGTTCTCAGTGTACGTGACAGACGCCAACGGCGCAGCAGTCGGAAACAAGCAGGTAACGATTCGGGTATTGCCGACCGTGTACGCTAAAGGAACACTAACGTTCATTGATCCCGCATGGACCTATTTTTCGTACACGCAATGCCCCAACGAAGATGTCAACCAAAACGGTGTGTTGAACGCCCTTGAAGACACCAACCTAAATGGGCAGATTGAACCCGGTAATAAAGTCACTGCATCACCGGCATTGGTAACGACCGGAGCTGACGGGTTTGCAACATTTTTCTTGTTGTATGGTGAGCAGTACCCGTACTGGCTAGAGGTAAATTTGGAGGCGCGCGCTACCGTTGGCGGCACCGAATCGAAAACTTCATTGAAGTACGCACTACAACCCCTGGCGGCGGACGTGACGAATGCCACGATTCCCCCGGCGGCTCAAAGAAGTCCGTTTGGCGTCAGGCAGTCTTGTACAGATCCGAATTGATCACTCTCATCGGTCTCCCCGGCTCTGGTAAGTCTACTGTTGGCCGACAGCTTGCTCGCAAGTTGTCGGCCGCTTTCGTTGATTCTGACCATGTGATTGAGCAGCGCTTAGGATGCTCCATCCGAGAGTATTTTGAACGCGAGGGCGAGGCGGCATTTCGTGATGTTGAGCAACAGGTGCTTCACGATCTGGTGGCTCAAGCCCAAGCCAGTGCGGGGCAGACGGTGCTTTCTACCGGTGGTGGCTCAGTTCTGCGCGAGGTCAATCGCCAGATCCTCAAGGCACATGGCAGGGTCGTTTATCTGCGCTCTTCCCCGGAGCATTTGTACAAGCGACTGCGCCATGATCAGAATCGGCCGCTGCTGCAGGGTGTTGATCCCATGCAGCGCTTGCGCGATTTGTATACCTTGCGGGATCCACTGTACCGAGAGGCAGCGCATTTTCAGATTGAGACCGGGCGCCCAAGTGTGGCCAGCTTGGTCAATATGATCATCATGCAGCTTGATCTGGCCAGGCAGGTTTGACTCGTTTCGCCCCAGCGTGCGTACTGCTTAAGGCAAGTCCTTATTGGCGTCAGGCGCATTGCCTTCGCGGGGCCCAATGCGGCCCATACGCTCCTTCAGTGATCGAGTCTGACCATCAATGACGAGCCCATAAACCGTTGCATTTGCTGCAACTTTCTTCACATAGTCCCGGGTTTCAGAAAAAGGTACATTTTCTGCCCATGCCGCACCTTCCATCACAGGGCCGTTGCGCCACGCGCGCGACCGGCTAGGGCCAGCGTTATAGGCTGCTGCTGCCAGCGGTGAGGAGCCTTGAAAGTCATCGAGCACGAGCTTCAAGTATGCGGTGCCGATGGCGATGTTCGTGTCTCGGTCATTGAGCTGCGCTACCGTGAAGCTATCTAAGCCAATCTTGCGCGCCGTCCAGCGGGCGGTAGCGGGCATCACTTGCATGAGGCCGGACGCACCCACATGCGAGCGTGCGTCCATAATGAAGCGCGACTCCTGACGGATCAAGCCATACACATAGGCGGGATCCAGACTGATTTCTCGGCTGCGCTTGACGACGGCATCGCGGAAGGGCATCGGAAAGCGCTGCTCGGCTTGGAAGGACTCCTTCGTGCGCTCGCTGGTATTGATGCAGCGATCCCACACCTCCCGCTGGCAGGCAAAATCTGCCGCTGCCATGAGCTCGCGATCATTCATCCCGCCTCGATTGTGTAGGTTGGTGGTGTAGTTCCACTCGCGCACACCATCGGCGCGAAGGCCAACAGCGATGGCGTACAGTGCGCGGTTGAGCCCGGGGTTCAGTCGAGCTGATTCCCTCTCCGCCTGCGTCAGTGGGGCGGGTGCAGCGGGCAGGGCAGGTTTTCTGCCTAAGTCTTCCAGGGCGAGGATTTCATAAAAGCCGCGCAGCGAGGCAATGCTTTCCAGCAGTGATTGGGCTTCCTGCAGTTCTGGGCGTAACACCATCGTGGGCGTGGCGCCCAAAGGTGTTGTGTTGATCATCTCCGCTTTGCCCTGTGCTTGCGCTTTGAGCGCTCGAGCCTTCCAGTACACCCAGGTGGATTCACGTTTGCCTTCGTCGGTCATGGCATTGATGGCGGCCAGCACCACAGGCCAGCCCTTGGGCGCTTCTGTGGCTCGCAAGGCTGCGCGTGCTTTCCAACCCAAGTGGTCATCATTCTAGTGTTCGTTGCGCGCATTGGGGACGTAGTCGCCAGCTTGCGGCATCAACGTCCAATTGGCTGGCTTGCCGATCTAGGCCCAGATCCACCTTCTCTCCTCCGGGGTC
>JANPAK010000344.1:0-5179 GCA_031429925.1 Variovorax sp. | reverse complement strand
AAGATGAATTCGCTGTAGATCGCTGTCATGAGCGGCGTGGTGTCCGCGATCACGTGACTGGCTTGCGCAGCAGCCGCTTCAATGCGGCTGCGTTGAATTTGCGCGATGTGACTTTGCTCATCCTGGTTCGGCGTCCGGGTGGCTTGCTCACACCATTCGCGCAAGTATTCGTCAATGGCGACGGCGCTTTGCCCGCAGCTTTGCAAATGCGCTGCCAGTGCGTGCGCGAGCTGGGTTTTGCCTGTGCTTTCGGCGCCGAGTAGTGCGATCTTCATTCTGACGGGCTCGTCGCCTGCTGCCAAGCCCGCCAGCCGACGTAGGCCATCACCGCGAAGAGGGCATACAGCCCTACTGTGAGCCAAAGGCCTTTGTAGGCAAAGAGCCCGATGCTGATCAGGTTGACGACGATCCACAAAGGCCAATTGGCAGTGTATTTCTTGCCCAAAAGATAAGTCGCTACCAGGCTGAGCACGGTAGGCGTCGCATCCCACCAAGGGACATCTGAATTCGTGTATTTAAACAAAAAGAGGGCGATTGCAGGCATCGAGATTGCGCAAAATACTATTAATTTAATCGCTAAAGAAAAGGGCAGAATTTGCGGCTGCAACGCTTGGCCAGCGCCATCATGACCACGAAGCCATTGCCACCAGCCCCATAGCGCCGTGATCGCAAAAAACACCTGCAGAGACGCTTCGGCAAACAGCAGCGAATCGACAAATACGAAGCCGTACATCACCGAGCTTAAGAATGCGAGTGGCCAGCCCCAATGAATCTGCCGAATATTGCACACCACCATTGCTACGCCGAGCACGGCGCCAATTAGTTCGGCCCAACTGGCAGCAAGGCTGAAAAGAGAGAATGCGGGGGCATTTAGAAATTGGATCATGGCAGGCGAAGCGATAAGCCACGATTGTGCCTTCGCTGAGAAGCCAACTTAGATGCTTGCTTTGCAACGGGCGGAAATACAAGGAATAATGACGCTATTCATCACATTGGAGCGCATCATGGCAAAAGGTCAACAGAAATCAAACAAAGAGGGCAAAAAGCCCAAGAAAGACACATCGGCTCCGAAGGTGCTCACGGGCGAGCCGATGCGCGCAACAGTCGTCACCGCCGTGATTCCGCGCGGTAAAGACAAAGACAAGAAAAAATAAGCGCTTCGCTAAAAGCGCGAGAAGTATTCGCGCCGCAGCCAGTCGAGCTTGTCATTTGCCGCATCGTGGCGGGCGATTTCTTGCTGCTTGATTTGCGCGAACCAAGCCGAGACCTGCTCGCCAAAGCCAAGATTGAGCTCTGCATCAGCTTGCAGCGCTTCCAGAGCGTGGCTCAAGCTTGAAGGCAATGCGGCGGCTTGGCCGTCGTCTGCGTTTGGGGGCTGCAAACTGCGCTTGATGCCATCAAGCCCGGCGTGGATTTGCGAGGCGATATAAAGATACGGGTTGGCCAGCGGCGAGCCGATGCGATTTTCAATGCGGGTGGCTGCGCCTGCTGGGATCACGCGCAGCATGCTGCTGCGGCTGTCCACGCCCCAATTGGCTCGCGTGGGTGCAAGGGCATTGGGGCGAAAACGCTCGTACGCGTCGATGGTCGGGTTGGCCAGCGCACAGATGCCACCGGTATGCGCAAGCAGGCCAGCAAGCCAACCCATGCCGACCTTTGCAATCGGTTGACTGGGCGAGGGGCTCTGGGTCGCAAAAGCGTTGGTGTGCGTTTTCAGATCGACCAGCGACTGATGAAAATGCCAGCCGCTGCTCATGATGTGGGGGAAGGGCGGGCGGCACATGAAGGTAGCGTGATAGCCAGCGCGTTGCAGCGCTTGCGAGACTGCGCTGCGAAAAAGCACCATGCTGTCTGCTGCGCTAAGCGCATCTTGCACTTCAAACACTGCCTCGAATTGGCTTGGGCCGAACTCGACTTCCAGCGAGGTGAGCGGCAGGGCCAAAGCGGTGCAGGTTCTGCGTACGATCTGCAGCGGCTCGTCAGCGCGATCAAGCCAGCGTTCAGACAGCAGTCGATAGCCCGGATGGATCATCGACACCGCAGGGGGCAAGCCCGGCCAAGCGGCCAGTTCCGGATCGAGCTGCGGCCGCGAATTTTCTATTTTGTAAATGTGAAACTCAATCTCCAAGCCGCAGCGCAGGCCATAGCCTTGATTTTCCAGCTGAGCCACGGCCCTTTGCAAAATGCCACGGGAATCGATCGCCAATGGCGCGCCATCGGGACCAAGCATCTGCGCCTGCAGCCACGCGGTTTGAGGTGCCCAAGGCAGTTGCCGAAAACTCTCCAGCAGTGGCTTTACCATGAAGTTGCTTGCTTGTGCAAAGCCTGAAAGCATGGGCAGATGCGCTAGGCCATTGCGCTGAAACACTTTGAAAGCAGTGCGATCACTCGTGTCTTTCAGAGCCTGCGTGCCGACCATGCCAATGCCGTCCGCCAAAGCCGCGCTCAAGGCACGCGGCAAGATGCTTTTGGCTCGCAGCTCGCCATGCAGATCGCACCAAGCAATGCGCACTTGTTCGATGCCCGCTTCCGAGACGAGGCGAAGGATTTGATCGGCATTCATGCTTTGAGCCACTCGGCTTTAGAGCGTTTCGCGGCGATCTGTTCTCGCCACCAACTCTCCCACGTCTTGATTGGCGCAAAACCGTCCACCGTGCCTGGTGGCTCGCTCAATGGCTGCGGCGCGGGCAGTGCAGGAGGCGCTTGCCCGGCGGCTGCGGCATCTATCGCTCGCGTCAGCCAGCGGCGATAGAGCGCAATGATCTTGTCACTTGTGCCCAGATGCTCACGCGTGCGGTCTTGCCGGCCGCCCATGCTCTCCACTGCCCATTGGTCATGCACATTGATGTCGTCCTCGCCCATGCCCAGAAAGGTACGCGTCATCTGCTCCTGCGGCGAGAAACCCCAAGCATTGTGGGCACCTGCTTTCGGCGTGTAACTGGGTAGAGTGGTGTAGGGCAGACGCTGCGAGCGCATGGCGGCCTGATCAACGGGCGCTTCAAAACTGGTGAACACGCTGAACCAATAGGTATGCCCATCGTCCACGGGCAGATGCCACTGAGTGATCGTCAGTGTCTCGGAGAGAGGAATGACAAAGATGTGCGGAAAGATCGCTTGCGTCACGCGCACATGCGTGGTTTGTTCGCTCAGTGCCCGCAGCGCTGTGATTCGAATGCCTTGTAGCGTGTCGCTCTGCACCGCTTGTGCCGTGAGTTTGGGGCGATGCAGCTCACGCATCACCCGCGTCATCGGCCAGCGCTCGCCATCGACGTCTCCCGCCGCTGCGCTACGAAACTGCTTGCCACCGGCATTGCTGCCAGTCTCTTGCAGGTCCGCATCCTGCAAGAAGCGATGCAAGAACGACGGGTGCGCCGGATCCATGCCTACTTCAAAGCATTGCAGCCAATTGGCATGCCATAGGCCCTTGAAGGCAAAACTGTGCGAGGCCGGTGCATGGAAGCAGTCTAGCTCGGGCATCGGTTCAGGAGTGCCATCGCCCAGCCAGGCCCAGATCACACCTGCTTTTTCGTTGACCGGGTAACTGCGTTGCTTGATTTTCGTACAGAGCGTGGAGCTTTCCGGCTCGGCAGGGGTTTCTACACATTGGCCAGCACCAGCGCCGCTGGTTTGAAACGCCCAGCCGTGGAAGGGGCAACGAATGGCCGTCTTCTGAGGCGAAATTTGCATAATACCGCCAGCAATACAGCGTGGATTGCTATCAATTTGTGAGTGAATAGTTTCATAACGAGCGAAAGCAAGGTTCGCTCCCCGATGCGGGCAGTCCCGGTCTAGCAGCGCCCACGAGCCATCGTGATTCTTCACCAGAACGAAATCTTGCCCCAGCGCTCGCACGGCCTTGATCAAACGTGGTTGCGAGGCGCTGCCCATATCGGGCGCAAGTAAAGGGTCAAACTCCTCCGCCAAAGCCACCGGCTGCCAAAAGCGCCGTTGTAGCAGTCCGCCTGGCGTGCCGGGGCCAACTTGGGTGAGGTGAGTGTTTTGCTCATGATTCATACCTGCATATTAGCTAAACCTTGAAGTTATGGCTGTTCGCGTTATCCTTGAGGGCATGAAACTCTACAACTACTTTCGGTCGTCGGCATCGTTTCGCGTGCGCATCGCGCTTGAGCTCAAAGGCTTGTCCTATGACTATTTGAGCGTGCATTTGGCTAAGGGTGCGCACAAGCAGCCCGAATTCGCTGCGATTGCCACCGCCGGTTTGGTGCCCTTATTGGAGCTGGATGACGGCACACGGCTGGATCAGTCGCTGGCCATGATGGAATACCTCGACGAGCTGCATCCCGAGCCTGCTCTTCTGCCCGCAGATGCGCTCGGCCGCGCCCGCGTACGAGCGCTGGCGCAAAGTGTCGCTTGCGAGATTCATCCGCTGAACAATCTTCGCGTTTTGAAATACCTTGTTGGCCCACTCGGTGCGAGCGAAGAGGCGAAAAATGCTTGGTATGTGCATTGGTGCCGCGTTGGCCTTGAAAGCTTTGAGCGTCAGCTAGCGCAGTACAGTGCGAGCAGCTACTGCTATGGCGCAACGCCTACGCTCGCCGATTGTTGCCTTGTGCCCCAAATCTTCAACGCCCAGCGCTTTAACACCCCCTTAGACGGATTACCCCGCACGATGGCTGCGTTTGATCACTGCATGAAACTCGAAGCATTTCAAAAAGCCTCGCCCAAGAATTGCCCCGACTTTGAGGCCTAAGCGCTGCGCCGCAAAGGATCATCACTAGCTGATTGCTTTGAAATGGCTCAGATTCAAGGGGCAAGGATGATTGCAATTTTCTATTCAGAGTCGTTCCAGGGGTGGCAAGCCATGCGGCAGAAAGCCAAAGCGCTCACTGGCATCGAGGGCGCCATCCCCAATCACTTTGCGGCTCCCTTGGCGGAGATACTTCAAGCACTGAATTCTTGGCATTTAAAGGTTCGAACCGTCGCTTGATGCCCCCTTGGCGATCATTCATTGACGGGCCTGTGATTCTGGCGCACCGCTCATTGCCCGGGCCAATGGCACAATCTCCGAATGACATCCTCCGCCCTCCAATCTTTCATTGCGCAAGCTACGGCACGCAGTTGTGATCAACCCCATCCCGCTGATTGCGTCCTCAGCTTGGCGCCGCTCATGCTGGAATTGATCGAGCATGCTGGCACGTTTTTGGAGCCTCAGCACTAT
>JANPAK010000343.1:0-1706 GCA_031429925.1 Variovorax sp. | reverse complement strand
GCAACGCCGGACGGTGATAAGTTTGGTACCGTGGCTTGGAAGCCGCTGTTTGCCATCATCAGCGCCAACTTGTTGTTTGGGGTGTGCATAGGCGGCTTGCCGGCCATCAAATTTCCGGCCCTGGGGATGATGGTAGGGATCTATGTGTTGACCTTTGTCGCCAGCATTGCGGCCGATCGTTACAAACCTGTGGAAGTGTTTGGCCTCGCTAGTGTGCTGGCTGTGATCAGTTATCTGGCATTTATCGTGCTGCTCAAGTTGCAGTTCCCTGTGTGGCCTTCTTTCATCGCATAACAAGAAAATCAGGAGAAACACATGGATCTGTTTAACAACCTTTCACTCGGTTTTAGCGTCGCGTTCACGCTGCAAAACCTGATGTACTGCTTTATCGGCTGTCTCTTGGGCACGCTGATTGGTGTGCTGCCCGGCATCGGCCCGGTGGCAACCATTGCCATGCTTTTGCCTGCCACTTATGCGCTGCCCCCGATTGCCGCGCTGATCATGCTGGCTGGCATCTATTACGGCGCCCAATACGGTGGCTCAACCACTGCCATTTTGGTGAACCTGCCCGGTGAGTCTTCTTCTGTAGTGACAGTGATCGATGGCTACCAAATGGCGCGCCAAGGTAGGGCGGGCCCAGCGCTTGCCGCTGCTGGCTTGGGCTCCTTCTTCGCAGGCTGCGTGGGCACCTTGATCTTGGCCTCTTTCGCCGTGCCATTGACCGAGCTGGCCTTCAAATTCGGTCCCGCTGAATATTTCTCCCTCATGGTCTTGGGCCTGATCGGTGCGGTCGTGTTGGCATCAGGCTCGCTCCTCAAAGCGGTCTCGATGATCGTGCTCGGTCTGCTCATGGGCTTGATCGGTACCGATGTGAACTCTGGCGTAGCGCGCTACAGCTTTGACATTCCTGAGCTCACCGACGGAATTGGCTTCGTGACGATAGCCATGGGCGTATTCGGCTATGGCGAGATCATCATGAATCTTGCCAAGAAAGAAGAAGACCGCGAAGTGTTTACCGCTAAAGTGACAGGTCTGTTCCCCACGGCGCAAGATTTCAAGCGCATGGTGCCGGCCATCTTGCGCGGCACAGCGCTGGGCTCGGTGCTGGGCGTGTTGCCTGGTGGCGGTGCGCTACTGGCCGCTTTTGCGGCGTACACCCTCGAGAAGAAAACCAAGCTGCATCCGGGCGAAGTGCCTTTTGGCAAGGGCAATATCCGCGGCGTGGCCGCTCCTGAGTCTGCCAACAATGCGGGTGCACAAACCTCCTTCATTCCCTTGCTCACCCTGGGCATCCCACCCAACGCTGTGATGGCGTTGATGGTAGGTGCGATGACGATTCACAATATCCAGCCTGGCCCTCAGGTGATGACGAGCAATCCGCAGCTCTTCTGGGGCTTGATCGCCTCCATGTGGATCGGCAATGCCATGCTGATCATTTTGAACTTGCCGCTGATTGGCATCTGGATCAAGCTGCTCACCGTGCCTTATCGCTTCCTGTTCCCGGCGATTGTGCTGTTTTGCGCGATTGGCGTGTATTCCACCAACAACAACACCTTCGACATTTGGATGGTGGGCATGTTTGGCGTGGTTGGCTATATCTTTTACAAGCTCGGCTGTGAGCCCGCGCCCCTGCTGCTAGGCTTTATTCTGGGCCCGATGATGGAGGAGAACTTGCGACGCGCCATGCTGCTCTCGCGCGGTGATTG
>JANPAK010000342.1:0-7506 GCA_031429925.1 Variovorax sp. | reverse complement strand
GAAATCAAATCCCGCATGCTTCTGCCGCCGAAGAAAACGAATGACGGCAAGGAGCCTGAAGATCCTCGCGCTGAACTGGTACGCCGACTTCTTGAATACGAGCAGATGAAACTGGCGGCTCACAAGATTGATAGTCTGCCTACTTTTGGGCGCGATTATCTTCGCGCTCAAGTGGTGATCGAACAATCGCTGGCCCCGCGCTTTCCTGAAGTCAATGTGGTGGACTTACAGGAGGCTTGGCGCGATATCTTGAAGCGCGCGAAACTCGTCCAGCATCATAAGATTTCCCGCGAGCAATTGTCAGTGCGTGAACACATGAGCATGGTGCTGAAGCGACTCCAAGGGCGTCGCTTCGTTGAATTTGAAGATTTGTTTGACCCCAGCCAGGGCACACAGGTCTTGATCGTGACATTCTTGGCTTTGCTCGAGCTGGGCAAGGAAACGCTGATTGAGATTACGCAAGCAGAAGCCTACGCACCCATTTATGTGCGCTTGGCATACACACCGTCCCCCTGAGGTATTCACAGGTGGCATGTATTTGCTATCTATTTAATAGCTTATCGCGCAGATGATTTGGGGACAACTGACCCATTCCCTCAAGAAAACGCGGAAAAACCGGTTTCATCCCGCAGGGCGGCCTAAATGCACTACACTCGCGCCATTTTCTGGGAGAAACCCCATGTCTGATTCCACTACTGCAGTCTATGGCGCTGGCAAGCAAAGCGTTGATGCGACGCGAAAACCAGTCAGTCTTCCCCGCTTGACTGAAATGCGTGCGCGTGGTGAAAAAATCACCATGCTCACCGCGTATGACGCGACCTTTGCCAGCGTGATTGACGCTGCCGGTGTCGACTGCATTTTGGTCGGCGATTCACTCGGGATGGTTTGTCAGGGATTGCCCAGCACGGTGGGCGTGAGCCTAGACACGATGCGATATCACGTGGAAAGCGTCTTTCGCGGCTTGCAGCGCAGCCATGGCACCACTTGGTTGATTGGCGATCTGCCTTTTGGCACCTACCACGAAAGCAAAGAACAAGCCTTGCGTAGTGCAAGCGTTTTGATGCAGGCGGGTGCCCACATGGTCAAGCTCGAGGGTGGGGGCTGGACCGCAGAAGTTGTGCATTTTCTGGTTGAACGCGGTATACCTGTGTGTGCGCACCTCGGACTGACACCGCAAACTGTCCACGCATTAGGCGGCTACCGGGTGCAAGGCAAAGGCGATGAAGCCTCGGCAACCCTGCGGCGCCACGCGAATGAATTACAAGACGCAGGCGCGCAAATGCTCGTCTTGGAGATGATTCCTGAGTCGTTGGCCAGATCACTCACAGATGAGCTCAAAACATGCCACACCATCGGTATCGGCGCTGGCAACGGCTGCGCGGGGCAGGTCTTGGTGTTGCATGACATGCTGGGCATTAACCTCGGCCGCATGCCCAAATTTGTCCACAACTTCTTGGCTGAGACCCAAGGAGATGTCAAACAAGCCTTTGGCAACTATGTCAACGCGGTGAAAAACGGTACGTTTCCAGATAATGCCAAGCACGCTTGGTAAGGCGCGCTGATCCATGGGAGAGTGAGATGCAAATTTGCAAAACGATTGTAGAAGTTCGCCGCGCACTCGAAGGCAAGAAAAGTGCTTTCGTGCCCACGATGGGCAACTTGCACAGCGGTCATATTGCGCTGATGAATTTAGCCGCACAGCAAAAGCGTGCAGGCCAAGTCGACACAACTGTAGCCAGTATCTTTGTCAACCGCTTACAGTTTCTTCCCCACGAGGACTTTGACAGCTACCCTCGCACTTTCGAGTCTGATTGCACTCAATTGGAAGCTGCAGGCTGTGATGTGGTGTTTGCTCCACTTGAAAAGGACATGTATCCCGAGCCGCAGGGATACAAAGTCCATCCACCCGCAGGCTTGGCAGATATCCTTGAAGGCCATTTCCGCTCTGGGTTCTTCGTTGGCGTGAGTACCGTCGTGATGAAGCTCTTCCAGATCGTGCAGCCACGTATCGCCATCTTCGGCAAGAAGGACTACCAGCAGCTGATGGTGATCCGCAACATGGTGCGCCAGTTCGCGCTACCCATCGAGATCATTGGGCACGAAACCGAGCGTGCTGCTGACGGCTTGGCCCTCAGCTCACGCAACGGCTATCTGAGCCCCACCGAACGACAGCAGGCTGTGGAGCTTTCGCTCGCTTTGAAAGCGCTCATTGCTGCATATCACGCAAACGGCACGGATCTCAACCAACTAGAAACGATGGCCATGGATCAACTCACTTCTCGCGGCTGGCAACCTGACTACATCACTGT
This sequence comes from Variovorax sp., assembly GCA_031429925.1. GTDB lineage: Bacteria > Pseudomonadota > Gammaproteobacteria > Burkholderiales > Burkholderiaceae_C > JANMDU01. The sequence goes on along the minus strand of JANPAK010000342.1, from coordinate 5,197 downwards.
GCGCCGGCGATCAGATTTGCAATCGCCTGCTGTCAGCGACGCATCTGGTACCTTGGTCGCGCTGGCGGCGGCTCGGCTGGGCAAGACGCGCCTGATTGACAACTTGGAGTGCTGACTCCTGAGGAGCTAGACTAAGCACCGGCGCTGACGCTTCGACTCACCTCGCTGGAGACTGGCTTATGGTCTACGAACATCTGTTACTCACTCGGGAAGGCAACATTGCCACCATTACGCTCAACCGCCCTGAACGACGCAATGCACTAGCACTGCCCATGATTGCCGAACTCGTTCAGGCGTTTCACGAAGTGGGCCAAAGCGACGCGCGGGGCCTGATTCTCGCCGCCAACGGGCCGGTGTTTTGTTCGGGGCATGACTTTGCCGACATGCGCGGCGCTAGCCTTGTGGAGGCCAATCATCTTTTCGAAGCCTGCATGCAGATGATGAATGCGATGCAAGCGCTGCCGCAGCCTGTCATCGCCAAGGTGCATGCTATAGCTACCGCAGGAGGTTGCCAACTCGTCGCCAGCTGCGATCTGGCTGTTGCGTCTGAGCAAGCTTCATTTGCGATTCCTGGCGGCAAAGCAGGGCAGTTCTGCCACACCCCTCTGGTCGCTGTTGCGCGCAATCTTGGTCGTAAGCGCGCCTTGGAGATGGCGATGACGGGTGACGCGATTGATGCCAAAACTGCTGAAGCTTGGGGCCTGATCAATCGCTGCGTCCCGCACGACGCGCTGGATGCTGCTACGCTTGACTTGATCCAGCGCGCCACACGAGGCAGCGCAATGTCGATGGGGCTGGGCAAAACCACCTACTACCGCCAGATTGACATGCCGCAAATGCATGCTTATGAGTTCGCCTCCAGCGTGATGGCGCAAGCGACCCTCACACGCGATGCTCAGGAAGGTATTCAGGCATTTTTTGAAAAGCGCCCTGCAAATTATGTGCAATGGCCACAGGACATCAAGACATGCGAGTAAGCGTGGAAGCTAGCTCAAAGCGCTAGTCGCTCTGCGACAGTCCGAGCCAGTTGCTCCACAGAATGCGGCGCACTGCCCTCCGCTTTGTTGTTGATCGTGATGAACGCTTTTTGACCGCCACGTAGCGTGCCTGCGATGACCTGCGCCAAAGTATCTCGCGTGACTAAATCTTCATCCACCAATCGATCAAACGGCTCGTACGCCGTTTTTGCCGCTTGATACCCAAAACGGCCATGGCGAGCATTCAAATTCCAGCGGCAAACCAACGGCCTCGGCCACAGTTTGCGCAAGATCGGCAATTGCTCAACCAACGCCGGCAAACGGGCGTGGCCCGCCAAGCAATAGGTTGCAGCAGCATCTTTGAGCATGGCGCAAAGTTCATCGCGCAAATCTGATTGGATGAGCTCAGCGTTACGCACCTCAAGTGCCACCACAGCATCTCTTGCTACACTATTCATAGCACTTTGCGCAGATAATACGGGGGCTAGAGCATTGAAAAGCCGCAAAATTGCTGGTTTGTTGAGCTCATTCATGGGCAAGGGACTCATTTGCAACACCAGCACGCCCAACTTTGCGCCTAGCCCTTCTGCTAGAGGTTGCAAGCAAGCCCGATGCATGACATCAAGGTTGAGAAAGTTGGGATTGGCCTGCATACCAGCCCCGGCTTCATCCCCTTGAGTTGCGCGCAACAGTGGATCGCTGATCAGACTTGGAACTTTCACGACAAAGCGAAAATCATCAGGCACCTGGTTGGCCAGTTGCGCGTACTGTTCAGTGCTCATTGGGCGATAAAACGCTCGATCCAAGCTGACCGTGCGCAACAGTGGATGCTGGCTGTAAGCCGCGAGCCCGTGTCGCGAGAGCATCGTCTCGGCATAGGGTTCATTCCACACCAAACCGGCCCAGCCCGGAAAATTCCACGACGAGGTTCCGAGGTGCAAGGCCTCGGGCAGCTGCGCCGCAAGTGCATGAATTGTTGGCGATGGGATTGCAGGCCTGACGATCGCTGATTTGCTGGCCGCGCCTCGCGGCAATGCGCCTTGCGAAGAGGGCACATCATCATCCTCAAACAGGCTCAGATTCATAGGGGCATTGTAGGTTTCTACAATGTCCTCATGTCGACCACACTTCGTATCGTCACTTGGAACATCCATAAGGGTGTGCGTGGCCTTGGCATTCGCAAGCGTTTAGAGATCCACAACATGAAAGCGGCGGTGGCTAAACTCGACGCAGATATCATCTGTTTGCAAGAAGTGCGCCGCATCAACCATCAAGAAGCTGCACATTTCACCCATTGGCCAAGTTTGCCGCAAGCGGATTTCCTTGCTCCACCTGGTTACGAAGCGGTGTACCGCACGAATGCCTTCACAAAACATGGCGAACATGGCAATGCGATGCTGTCTCGGCATCCCGTTTTGCATCATGCCCACGAGGACATGAGCGATCATCGTTTCGAGCAGCGCGGTTTGCTGCATTCAACGGTGATCGTCAAAGGACAATCGGTCCATGTCGTCGTCGTGCATCTGGGCTTGATCGCCGCCAGTAGGCAACGACAAATGGCACAGCTATCCCACTACATTCAGCGTGATATTCCACCCAATGAGATCGTGATCGTGGCCGGCGATTTCAACTCACCGATTGCACCTATTCGTTGGGCGCAGGCGGCACTCGGCCATGCCGCGACTGCGACCGGCAAACCAAGGCCGCTGCTCCACGCACTAAAAGGTCACCCCACATTTCCATCTCAGCTGCCAATAATCCAACTCGACCATGTGTTTGCTCGGCATGCCAATATCGTTTCCACCCACGTGCTCGCGGGCGCTGAATGGGCTCGCATGTCCGACCATTGCCCATTGATGGTAGAAATTAGGATTTGACCATGCCGCAGTTTCAACATGGCCACAAGATCCGTTTACTCCAAGGTAGTGACGCTTATTTTTCTGCGCTTGCACAAGCCATGGATCAAGCCGAAGTCGAAATCAGGTTCGAGAGCTACATGTTTGATTTCACAGGCAGCGCTCAAAGCGTTGCGGAAAGCTTGATACGAGCAGCGTCGCGGGGATTGCCGGTTTTTCTGCTTGTTGACGGTGTTGGAACTGGCGACATTCCTATTCACTGGCAAGAGCGCTTCAACGCCTCAGGCGTGCAATGGCATGTTTATAACCCACTAGGGCGTCTCGGACTGTTGATCCCAAGCCGATGGCGGCGTCTGCATCGAAAGTTGTGTGTGATCGACGGCAGAACAGAGCAGGCCATTGGCTTTTGCGGGGGCATTAATGTGCTCGATGATTTTCATGACCCCAATCACGGCGCTTTGTCCAAGCCACGCTTTGATTTTTCTTTAGAGATTCAAGGGCCTTTGGTCCAAGACATCATGATCGCGACTGCCAGTCTCTGGCGGAGGCAAAGTGCGTTCCGCCAGTTTCGCGAGCATCCCATTCAAAGCGCAGCGCGAGGATGGTCAAATGCGCGCCAATTGCTCTCGCGCGCGGCGAAACCCACTGCTATCGTTGGTCGCGCAAAAGCAACAAGCCTTGGTGTTTTGAGGGCCGCGCTGCTGTTGAGAGACAACGTCCGCAATCGAAAGCCGATCGAGAAAGCGTATCTCAAAGCGATCGGCGAAGCAAAGCAAGAAGTTATTATCGCCAATGCCTATTTTCTGCCGGGCGGAAAGCTCCGCGCCGCCTTGCTGAATGCAGCGAAGCGTGGCGTGAAGGTCCGACTTCTTCTCCAGGGGCGCTATGAGTACTTCATGCAATATCATGCGGCCAAGCCAGTGTACGAAGTGCTACTGAAAGCTGGCGTAGAGATCCACGAGTATTCGGCCAGCTTCTTGCATGCGAAAGTAGCTGTCATCGATGCCCATAGCGAAAAAGCTTGGGCGACCGTCGGCTCTTCCAACCTTGACCCACTGAGTCTCTTGCTCGCGCGCGAAGCCAACGTCGTGGTACTTGACTCTGCCTTCGCTTGCGACCTGCGCTTGCGATTAACACACGCGATGGCAGAGGACGGCAAAGCTGTTGACTTGCAGGAATTGGAAAGCCGTGCGTGGCTTCAGCGTGTTCTTGACCGCTTTGCCTTCGGCTTGATGCGTTTGGCTTTGTCCATCGCCGGTCGACGGTACTAACGCCCCTAGCAGGCGCTTTAGCGCGTGCGCGCCATAAAGACCTGATGCAATGTGATCTTGCGCACTTCGGTTTGGCTCGATTGGATATGCGCTTTGAGCAGCATCACAGCCTGATCGGCGCGCTTGGCACGAATGGCTTTCAGTATTTTCCCGTGCTCCTCGTAGGTCGCATCGATACGCAGACTTTTTGTGAAATCCAACTGCCGGATGATGCGGATGCGTTCGGTCACATCACTGTGCACTCTGCTCATCTCGGCATTAGCGCAACCCGCAACTAAGGCGCTGTGAAACTGTTCGTCCCAGCTCGCTACCGCAGCGCCATCGCCGCTTCTCTGCGCCACCGGTACCAACCAAATGCACGCTAAATCCGTCAATACCTCAGCAGCTTTTGGCGTATCTTGAGCGCAAAGCCTTTGGACCGCTGTCGTTTCCAAGATCATGCGCAAGTCATACAGTTGCTCAAACCGATCAAAGTCAAACGGCAGCACGCGCCATCCGCTTCGAAACTGAACCTCTACAAAGCCCTCTTGCTGCAAACGGATCAGCGCCTGACGCACTGGCGTACGCGACACGGCAAAGCGCTCACACAGGTCGTTCTCCGTGAACCGATCGCCAGGAATCAACTTGAACTGCGCAATATCACGCTTAACTTGGCTGTACACCTCGTCTGCGCGCGACGGCGGGCGTGCAACCTCAACTTGATTTTTGATCGGACGGATGACAGGCATATCCATGCCCGAATTACCCCAGCAAGCTCACATGTGCAGCGACGACGCGCCAACCCTGCGGCGTTTTCACCCAAGTTTGACTTTGCCGCCCAGTTTTGTTGCCGCCAACGCGCTGAAATTCGATATTGGCCGTGGCGAAGTCGTTGCCAAAGGTGGTGATCGCCGTGCGTAGCACATCGCGCGCCAGCCCTTGTCCTGGGCGGCCCGCACGAAAAGCTTGGATCGCCTCAAAGCCGTAGAGGTTTTCACCCACACCGTAGCGCAGCGTGTGCGGACTGTTCCAAAACAACTCGTCAAGAACAGCCACGTCGTTACTGACCAAGGCTTGTTCATAGCGCGCAAACACAGCAGTCACTTCCGCAAGG
>JANPAK010000341.1:0-1777 GCA_031429925.1 Variovorax sp. | reverse complement strand
AAACCCGTGGCTTGCTGAAATACGTAGCGAATCAGCCCGCTGCAATCGAGGCCTTGGTCGGGCGTGCTACCACCAAATCGATAGTCAACCCCGATCAGCGAAAGCGCGTAACTGGTGATGTCGGAGGCCGTGTCTTTGGCTTTGCCGCCCAAGTCGCGCAGACTTTTTTCGGCTCGCACCAATGGCGTTGCCGGCTCATCTATGGGGGCCGCGTAGGCTCCCGACGCGGCTACCAAACATGCCATCAACATGAGCGCACGACAAACGTTTACGTGTGTGTGTACTGGCGAGTTGAAAGCTTTGGGTTGCCGCATGTCACAATTTTAGTGCATGCCCAGAAAAACTGCCAAGGCGGGGCTCAACGCTGCGTTAACATTCAAAGTTAGTTTTTGCGATCAATTTTGCCCATGATTCATGCCAGTGCTACGCCAATTCAAGGCAGTTTAGTTGCCATCGTCACGCCCATGCAGGCGGACGGCAGTCTTGATTTAGCGGCACTTAAACGTTTGATCGACTGGCACGTTGAGTCGGGCACGGCAGCTATCGTAATTGTTGGCACCACGGGCGAATCGCCCACGGTCGATGTGGATGAGCATGCGTTGCTAATCAAGACCACCGTCGATCACGTCGCGGGTCGCATCAAGGTGATTGCAGGCACGGGTGCCAATTCAACACAGGAAGCCATCAATCTCAGCCGCTACGCCAAAAGTGTTGGCGCGGATGCGTCGTTGTCAGTGGTGCCCTATTACAACAAGCCGACGCAAGAGGGCTTGTACCAGCACTTCAAGGCGATTGCCGAGGCCGTTGATCTGCCGATGATTTTGTATAACGTGCCTGGTCGTACCGTTGCCGATATGGCGACCGACACCACGTTGCGATTGGCAGAAATTTCAGGGATTGTTGGCATCAAGGATGCGACGGGAGACGTTGGCCGCGGCAGCGATCTCATTCGTCGCGCCCGGAACATAACTCCCTCGTTTGCTGTCTATAGTGGCTGTGATGATTCGGCATTGGCATTGTTGGCGATGGGCAGTGATGGTGTGATTTCAGTGACCGCGAACGTGGCACCGAAGGCGATGGCAGACATGTGCCGCTCAGCGCTGGCGGGTGATTTCGTTAAAGCGCGTGCCATCAACGATCAGTTGCTGCCGCTGCATTTCGATTTGTTTGTTGAGGCTAATCCGATTCCAGTGAAATGGGTATTGGCCCGCATGGCACGTTGCGGTGCGACTGCACGTCTGCCGATGACGCCGCTGTCACCAAAATTTGAGCCCATCCTTGTGCAGGCCATGCAACACGCGGCGCTGCTTTAAAACATTTTTTCAGGATCAGAACCCGGTATGAAACCATTTAGAAAATCCGCACTGGCTGCTGTGGCTATCGCTGCAACTGCACTCACGGCTTGCAGCACGCTACAAGAATTGAGCCCGTTTGAATCAAAACGGGTGGAATACAAAGCGGCGCAGTCGGGCCCAGCGTTGGAGATTCCCCCAGATCTGACGCCGCCGAAGTTTGATGACCGCTACAAGGCGGGCACCGCTACCTTGTCGGGCGTAAATGCAGCCAACCGCTCGGCGGTGTTGTCGGGCGCGGGCGGCGTTTTGCCGTCGGTGTCGGGCATGAAAATTGAGCGCTCTGGCACCGAGCGGTGGTTGGTGGTGCCGGGCACCGCTGAGGCTAATTTTCCCCGCGTACGTGAGTTTTGGTCGACCATGAACATGAACCTCGTGCTCGACGATTCGCGCATCGGGTTGATGGAAACCGACTGGCAGGAAAA
>JANPAK010000340.1:0-11527 GCA_031429925.1 Variovorax sp. | reverse complement strand
TGGCGCGATGCTCTCAGGCGAAGTAGCCAAGCGCTACGGCTCCAAAGGCTTGCCAGACGACACCATTCGCATTCAGCTTGAAGGCACAGGCGGCCAAAGCTTTGGCGCCTTCCTCGCTCGCGGTATCACGCTGTACTTGATTGGCGAAGCCAACGACTACACCGGCAAAGGCATGAGTGGCGGCCGCGTGGTTGTGCGCCCCAGTATTGACTTCCGCGGTAACGCCCACGAAAACATCATTGTGGGCAACACCGTGCTCTATGGCGCGACCGAGGGCGAGGCCTTCCTGCGTGGCGTGGCCGGCGAGCGCTTCGCGGTGCGCCTCTCTGGCGCAACGGCAGTCGTTGAAGGCACGGGCGATCACGGCTGCGAATACATGACCGGCGGCACCGTCGCCGTGCTCGGCAAAACCGGGCGCAACTTCGCCGCCGGCATGAGCGGCGGCGTCGCATATGTGCATGACGTGGACGGCCAATTTGCCAAACGTTGCAACACCAGCATGGTGGGCTTGGGCAAAGTCTTGGCCAGCGCAGAGCAGACCGATCCGTTGCACTTGGGTCAAACCGACGACGCTCTTCTCAAGAAACTTGTTGAAGATCACCACAAGTGGACCGGTAGCTTGCGTGCTCGCGAAATTTTGGACAACTGGACAGAGCAACGCGCCAAATTCGTGAAGGTGCTGCCAATCGAGTACAAGCGTGCGATGACTGAACTGGCTGCGAAACGAGCCAAAGCAGCCGTTTGAAGCATTTTTTATCGACCTTTTGAGCATTTGGCCCACATAGATACTGCGCAAGATGCTATCGAAATAATAGTAAATGAATTGATCCTGAAAGAGAATCATCATGGGAAAAGCAACTGGTTTCATGGAGTTTGAGCGCATCGAAGAGGGCTACAAGCCTGTGACCGAGCGCGTCAAGAATTACAAAGAATTTGTGATTGGCCTCTCGGAAGAAGATGCCAAAAAGCAAGGCGCGCGCTGCATGGATTGCGGCACACCGTTTTGCAATAGCGGCTGCCCCGTCAACAACATCATTCCCGATTTCAATGACCTGGTGACGCAAGGCGACTGGAAGAATGCAATAACCGTCTTGCATTCGACGAACAATTTCCCCGAGTTCACCGGCCGCATCTGCCCCGCGCCCTGCGAAGCCGCTTGCACTTTGAACATCAACGATGACCCGGTCGGTATCAAATCCATCGAGCATGCGATCATCGACAAAGCTTGGGCGGAAGGCTGGGTCAAGCCCCTCGTGGCAAAGCACAAAACCGGCAAGAAAATCGCCATCGTGGGCTCCGGCCCCGCCGGCATGGCCGCCGCTCAGCAGCTCGCCCGCGCAGGGCATGACGTGACTTTGTTTGAGAAAAACGACCGCGTCGGCGGCTTGCTGCGCTACGGTATTCCTGATTTCAAGATGGAGAAAATCCATATCGATCGTCGTGTGGAGCAAATGCAGGCCGAGGGCGTGACCTTCAAAACCGGCGTGATGGTGGCGACTTTGCCAAAAGACAGCAAGGTCACGAACTGGGCGAAAGAAACCGTTTCTCCCGAGCAATTACGAGCAGACTTCGATGCCGTCCTGCTGACTGGCGGCGCAGAGCAGTCGCGTGATCTGCCCGTACAGGGCCGCGATCTGGATGGCGTGCATTTCGCCATGGAATTTCTGCCTCAGCAAAACAAGGTTAATGCCGGCGACAAATTCAAAGGTCAATTGCGCGCAGACGGCAAACACGTTATCGTGATCGGCGGCGGCGATACCGGCTCGGACTGCGTGGGTACCAGCAACCGCCACGGCGCAGCCAGCGTCACACAGTTTGAAGTGATGCCCCAGCCGCCCGAAGAAGAAAACAAGCCCCTCGTGTGGCCTTACTGGCCACTGAAGCTGCGCACCAGCTCTAGCCACGAAGAAGGCTGCGTGCGGGAATTCGCCGTCTCCACCAAAGAATTCATGGGCGAAAAAGGCAAGCTCACGGGTCTGAAAACCGTGCACGTCGAAATGAAAGACGGCAAACTCACAGAAGTCCCCGGCACGGAAAAGATTCACAAGGCCGACATGGTCTTCCTCGCCATGGGCTTCATCTCACCCGTGGCCAGCGTGATCGACGCTTTTGGCATTGACAAAGACAACCGAGGCAACGCCAAAGCCCACACCGAATTCACCGGCGGTTACGCCACCAATGTGCCCAAGGTCTTCGCTGCTGGCGACATGCGCCGTGGCCAGTCTCTCGTCGTCTGGGCGATTCGGGAAGGCCGGCAGGCCGCACGTGCTGTCGACGAATTCCTGATGGGATTTAGCGATTTGCCGAGGTAGAGCTGCTCGGGTCTCGTGATAGAAACAACTTCAGAGGCTATTTGGCATTTTGGAGGGAGAGGGAACATCGGGATTTCCCTTATGATTAGGGCTTGATTATTGTTCCGCTTTTACTTTTGTAAATCCTCAAGAACAGCAACCCACCGTGATGCATCCAGAAAACCCGTTAGTCGAATTTCGCAACTTGACCTTTGGCTACGGCGAGAGAGTAATTCTAGATGGCATCACACTGAGTGTGCCGCGGGGCAAGGTGACGGCATTGATGGGCGCTTCGGGAGGCGGCAAAACAACGGTATTGCGCCTGATTGGCGGTCAAAGCCGCGCCCAAAGTGGCCAACTGATGTTCGATGGGCAAGATGTTACCCCCATGGATCAAGAACAAATCTATGCCGTGCGCCGCCGTATGGGTATGTTGTTTCAATTTGGCGCCCTGTTTGCCGACTTGTCCGTATTTGAGAATGTGGCGTTTCCCCTGCGCGAGCATACCGATTTGCCCGACGCTTTGATACGAGACATTGTCCTGATGAAGCTCAACGCAGTCGGCCTGCGCGGCGCGCGTGACCTGATGCCCAGCGAGGTGTCGGGTGGCATGGCGCGGCGTATCGCTTTAGCGCGGGCTATTGCACTGGATCCTGAATTGGTCATGTACGATGAGCCGTTTTCAGGGCTCGACCCGATTTCGCTAGGTACGGCCGCCCGCCTGATCCGAGAGTTGAATGACTCCATGGGTTTGACCAGCATTTTTGTCTCGCATGAGTTGGAGCAAACCTTTGCCATTGCCGACCATGTCATCATTCTGGCCAACGGAAAGATCGCCACGCAGGGCACCCCCGAGCAGGTGCGCCAGAGTGCCGACCCGCTGGTTTACCAATACGTCAATGCACTGCCCGATGGCCCAGTACGCTTTCACTACCCTGGTCCTGAGATAGAGCAAGACTTTGGCTCCGGAGCGCAAGCATGAGCTGGTACAAACCAAGCGATATCGGTTATGTCGCGCGCAAGCAATTGGCAGGGTGGGGACATGCTGCCCGCCTTTTCATTCGGCTATTGGGCACATTTAGCAGCAGCTTCAAGCGCTTTGGGCTGATCCGTGATCAGATTCATTTTCTGGGTAACTACTCCCTAGCCATCATCGCGGTGTCCGGATTGTTCGTCGGTTTTGTATTTGGCCTGCAGGGCTACTACACCTTGCAGCGCTTCGGTGCCTCTGAATCTTTGGGGCTGTTGGTGACGCTTAGTTTGGTCAGAGAACTGGGCCCGGTGGTGACTGCCTTGCTGTTTGCTGGGCGAGCCGGCACCTCGTTGACTGCCGAAATTGGTCTGATGAAGGCGGGTGAACAGATCAGCGTGATGGAAATGATGGCGGTAGACCCAGTTCAGCGCATTTTGGCCCCAAGGTTTTGGGCCGGGGTTATTACGATGCCGTTACTGGCTGCGGTCTTCAGTGCGATGGGTGTGATTGGCGGCTGGGTGGTCGGCGTGCTGATGATTGGTGTCGATGCGGGTTCATTTTGGAGCCAGATCCAGGGCGGTGTCGACGTTTGGAAAGACGTGGGCAACGGGCTCATCAAGAGTATTGTGTTTGGGTTTACCGTGACCTTTGTTGCACTGTTACAGGGTTTTGAAGCCCAAGCCACGCCCGAAGGCGTGGCCAATGCCACCACCCGAACCGTCGTCGTGGCGTCACTGTCCGTACTGGGTCTGGACTTCATCCTGACCGCCATGATGTTTAGTATCTAAAGGAGATTGCTGTGCAACGCTCAAAAAACGATGTGTGGGTTGGATTGTTTGTGCTGATTGGCGCAGTGGCGATTTTGTTTTTGGCCCTGCAATCGGCCAACTTGCTGAGTCTGAGTTTTCAAAAAACCTATTTTCTCACCGCCAAGTTTGACAATGTCGGTGGTCTCAAGCCTAAGGCTGCCGTACGTAGCGCTGGCGTCGTGGTGGGGCGCGTGGAAAGTATTGTTTTTGACGACAAGACTTTCCAAGCTAACGTCACCTTGGCTCTTGAAACCCGTTACGCATTTCCCAAGGACAGTTCGCTGAAAATTCTCACCAGCGGATTGTTAGGTGAACAGTACATTGGTGTGGAAGCTGGCGCAGACGATAAAAATCTGGCACAAGGTGATGCTATCAAGGCCACGCAATCCGCCGTGGTTCTGGAAAATCTGATCTCGCAGTTCCTGTTTAACAAAGCCTCAGAAAGCGGTTCGTCCAGCACTGGTGGTGGAAAGAAATGATTCTTCGTTGAAATCTATGCACGTGGCTCACCCCTTACTTCGACGCACCCTATTGGCGGCGGCGGGCATGGCTTTTGCCGTGCTGACGGGCTGCGCGAGCATGCCCACACCGAACCCTACTGATCCGTTCGAGAAGTTCAACCGCAATATGTTTGAGCTGAACGAAGGACTCGATCGAACCGTTCTCAAACCCGTTGCTCAGGGTTATCAGATGTTTACGCCACGATTGGTCCGCGCCGGTGTGAGCAATGTGTTTAACAATCTTGAAGACCTGTGGTCCAGCATGAATGGTGCGCTGCAATTGCGGCCGAAGGTTGCAATCGATGACTTCATGCGTTTTAATGTGAATACATTTCTTGGATTTGGTGGCGTTTTGGACATCGCCAGCGAGGCGGGCATCGAACGAACCAACGAAGATTTTGGAAAAACCTTAGGGCGCTGGGGTGTACGCTCAGGGCCGTACTTCGTCCTGCCCCTGTTTGGTCCGACTACGCTTCGCGATTCCACCACCATCATTCTCGAGAATCGCTATGACCCGGTTAGCCACTTAGAGCCGACCCGCGCCAAGAATGGCGTGCTGGTCTTGCGTATCGTTGATACTCGAGCTGGGCTGCTTCGTTTGGGCAACATGCTGGATGAGGCCGCGCTTGACAAATACAGCTTCACGCGAGACGCTTACCTCCAGAAACGGCGGGCGGAGATTTTCCGTCCAGGCCAAGAAAACGACTACGACGAGTACCAGGCGCCTAAAGACAAATGAGATTTGTAGACTGCCGACCGTACTCAATGGGGTCAACTACCGAATGGCCAAACGCACTGTTCAAAGCCTACGTGTGCTCCGTTTACAGGGCTGACGCGTTATGCTTATAAGCTCATCCCGAAAATGAGCATCCAGAAAGGACCTTTATGAACCGCCGATGGTTTTACCGCATCGCTGCTTTCTTCGCGTTTTTTGCGTCGGGTTTTGCCTTAGCGCAAGTCAACGAAACCCCTGATGCCTTCATCAAGCGCCTATCGGTTGACGTCGTGGACACGATCAAGGCAGATAAAGCCATCCAAGCCGGAGACGTCAGCAAAATTGTGGCTCTTGTAGATAGCAAGATCATGCCCAATGTTAACTTTCAGCGCATGACGGCATCTGCCGTCGGCAGGGCATGGCGTAGCGCAACCCCTGAACAGCAAAAACGCTTGCAGGAAGAGTTCAAGGCGCTGCTCTTGCGCACGTACGCCGGTGCACTTTCCGAGGTCAAAGATCAAACGATCAGCCTGAAACCCCTTCGCATGGCGGCAGACGACACAGAAGTCACAGTACGAACCGAGATTAAAGGACGCGGCGATCCTATCGCTTTGGATTACCGCTTAGAGAAGTCGGGTAGCAGTTGGAAAATCTATGATCTCAACGTCGCCAGCGTTTGGCTGATCGAGACTTACCGGACACAGTTTTCCCAGGAAATCAATGCTACCGGTATCGATGGATTGATTGCCAAGCTGGTTGAGCGCAACAAAGGACGCAAGTAATCATGCTGGTGCTACCCGCCAACATCACTCACGCCAACGCTCGTACCTGCGCCCATATGTTGGCACAGGCGCTGCGCAGTCAAGAGCAATCCGTTGTGGCCGATGTGTCGAGCTTGCAGAAGTTTGATTCTTCAGCGCTTGCGGTGTTGCTGGAATGCCGGCGCGAAGCGCAAATTCAAGGCAAAAGCTTCTCCGTGCGAGGCTTGCCTGAGCGCCTGCGCTCTCTGGCGGCGCTGTATGGCGTGGCTGAGCTTTTGCCGGCAGCGCCTTGAGGCATCAAAGCCTAGTGTTTCCACGGAGTTTGATAGCGGGAGCCCTACAATACAGGGTTCATGACAACTGCCATCTCCGTTAATTCCGTCACCAAACGCTACGAGGGCACACGCGGTAGCCTCACTGCCTTGCAAAATGTCAGCCTGCAGATTGAGGAAGGCGAATTTTTTGGTCTGCTCGGACCCAACGGCGCCGGCAAAACCACCCTGATCAGCATCTTGGCCGGCCTGACTCGTGCCACAGAAGGTTCCATCACAGTGCATGGCCATGACGTGCAGAAGCACTACGCCGCCGCTCGCAAAATGCTGGGTGTCGTGCCGCAAGAGTTGGTGTTCGACCCTTTCTTTAGCGTGCGGGAATCGCTTCGCATTCAATCGGGTTACTTTGGTGTCAAAAACAACGAGGCTTGGATCGATGAACTTCTCAGCAGCCTAGGCTTGTTGGACAAGCAACATGCCAACATGCGCCAGCTCTCTGGCGGCATGAAACGGCGTGTGCTGGTGGCACAAGCTTTGGTGCACAAACCCCCCGTGATCGTGCTCGATGAGCCGACTGCGGGCGTCGATGTGGAGCTTCGCCAAACGTTATGGCAATTCATTGCCAAGCTGAATAAGCAAGGGCATACGGTGTTGCTGACAACCCATTATTTGGAAGAGGCCGAAGCCTTGTGTGGCCGCTTAGCGATGCTCAAGAATGGCAAAGTGGTGGCGCTCGAAAAAACATCGACATTGCTCAAAGCCGCATCGTCGAATGTGCTTCGCTTCAAGATTGATAGCGAATTGCCCAGCGATCTTGCCAGCAAGGCAAGAATCACGGGCCGCATCGTGCAATTCCCGGCACATAACGCGCTAGAAATCGAGCAGTATCTCGCCGCTGTGCGAAGCGCAGGCATTGAGGCGCAAGACGTGGAAATTCGTAAGGCCGACTTGGAAGATGTATTCCTGGATGTGATGGGAGCATCGGCATGAGCTTGAGCACAAAATTGACCGGCTGGCAAACGCTTTTCTACAAAGAAACGCTGCGTTTTTGGAAAGTCGGTTTCCAAACGGTCGGCGCACCCATCCTGACCGCCGTGCTCTACATGCTGATCTTCGGCCATGTGCTCGAAAACCACGTTAAGGTCTACGACAAGATTGGCTACACCGCTTTTCTCGTCCCAGGCTTAGTCATGATGAGTGTGCTGCAAAACGCTTTTGCCAACAGCTCGTCGAGCCTCATCCAGAGCAAGATCATGGGTAACTTGGTGTTTTTGTTGCTCACGCCGCTATCCCATCGGTCTTGGTTTTTCGCGTATGTGGGCTCGTCGGTGGCGCGTGGTTTAGCCGTGGGCTTGGGCGTGCTCGCTGTCACGTGGTGGTTTGGCAAGCCGGGTATGGTGGCGCCACTTTGGGCTTTGGTGTTTGCCGTACTGGGCGCGGCAATGCTGGGCGCCCTAGGCTTAATTGCTGGCCTGTGGGCGGAGAAGTTTGACCAAATGGCTGCTTTCCAGAATTTCATTATCATGCCGATGACGTTTTTGTCTGGCGTGTTTTATTCCATCCACTCTCTGCCTGCTTTTTGGCAAACTGTGAGCCACTTGAATCCCTTTTTCTACATGATCGACGGCTTCCGCTACGGCTTTTTCGGCATCAGTGATATATCACCTTGGATCAGCCTGACCGTTGTGGGAATTGCGACAGGCGCTATTTCTTTGATAGCATTGCATCTGCTCAAAATCGGCTACAAAATTCGCGGCTGAACCCGTCACACACCATGCAAGCAACTGAACTGCAACACATCATCCACACAGGCTTGGTCTGCGAACACATCGAAGTCGAGGGCGACGGTCGCCACTGGAGCGCTGTGATCGTCTCGCCCGAGTTTGAAGGCAAGCGATTGATCCAGCGCCATCAGCGTGTGTATGCCACGCTCGGCCAGCGCATGCACACCGACGAGGTGCACGCGCTCTCGATGAAGACCTACACACCTGCCGAATGGGCAGCACAAGCAAAGTAAAGCAGCATGGACAAACTCATCATTCGCGGCGGCAAGCGCTTGGCTGGCACAGTCAATATTTCTGGCGCAAAAAACGCAGCCCTGCCCGAGCTCTGCGCGGCGTTGCTGACAGCAGAGCCTGTGACTCTGCGCAATGTGCCGCAGCTGCAAGATGTGAGCACGATGCTCAAGCTCATCCGAAACATGGGCGTGACGGCAGAGCGCGACGCCTTTGGTAACGTGGCCATCCACGCTGGCGCTTTAAGCAGCCCTGAGGCGCCTTATGAACTGGTGAAAACCATGCGCGCATCGGTGATGGTGCTCGGCCCCTTGCTGGCTCGCTTTGGCGAAGCCACCGTGTCTTTGCCAGGTGGATGTGCGATTGGTGCTCGGCCAGTCGATCAGCACATCAAAGGCATGCAAGCCATGGGGGCTGAGATCGTGGTCGAACACGGCTACATGATTGCAAAGTTACCCAAAGGTTGGACGCGCCTCAAAGGTGCGCGCATCACGACCGACATGGTCACGGTCACCGGTACAGAAAATTTTCTGATGGCGGCCGCTTTGGCTGAGGGTGAAACCGTGCTCGAAAACGCGGCACAAGAGCCTGAGATTCCCGATCTCGCAGAAATGCTGATCAAGATGGGCGCAAAGATCGAAGGGCATGGCACGAGCAAGATCCGCATCCAAGGCGTGGAAAAGCTGCATGGATGCGAGCATGCGGTCGTCGCGGATCGGGTTGAAGCGGGGACCTTCTTGTGCGCTGTCGCCGCAGCGGGTGGCGAGGTCGTTTTGAAGCATGGGCGTGCCGATCACTTGGATGCTGTGATCGACAAGCTGCGTGAAGCCGGGGCTGTGATTGAGGCAGTCGAAGGTGGCATCAAAATCACGGCTTCAGGTCGTCTGAGAGCACAAAGCTTTCGCACCACCGAGTACCCAGGGTTTCCGACTGACATGCAAGCGCAGTTCATGGCTTTGAATGCGATTTCTGAAGGCCCCAGCAAAGCCACCGAGACGATCTTTGAAAATCGGTTCATGCACGTCCCCGAACTGCAGCGCATGGGCGCGAAGATTCAAATCGATGGCAAAGTGGCTGTGATTGAAGGTGTTGCACGTCTCTCCGGCGCCAGTGTGATGGCGACCGATCTACGCGCATCAGCATCGCTCGTCATTGCGGGTTTGGTCGCCGATGGCGAAACTTTGGTTGATCGCATCTATCACCTCGATCGCGGCTACGATCGCATGGAAGACAAACTGCGCGGAATCGGCGCGGATATTGAGCGCATGAAATCATGATCACACTTGCTTTGTCCAAGGGCCGCATCTTCGACGATACTTTGCCGCTGTTGCAGGCAACGGGAATCGAAGTGCTCGAAGACCCGGAAAAATCACGGAAATTGATTTTGCCGACTTCCCGCGCAGACATGCAAATCATCATGGTGCGCGCCAGCGATGTGCCAACCTATGTGCAGTATGGCGGCGCAGATCTAGGTGTCGTCGGACACGACACCTTGCTGGAAACGGGTGTGCAAGGCTTGTATGTCCCGCTTGACTTGAAAATCGCGAAATGCCGCGTGAGTGTGGCTGTGCGCGAAGGCTTTGACTACGCGGCAGCGGTGAAGCAAGGCTCTCGCCTCAAGGTAGCTACTAAATACGTGAATATCGCGCGCGAATTTTTCGCGAGCAAAGGCGTTCACGTTGACTTGATCAAACTCTATGGCTCGATGGAGTTGGCGCCGCTGACCGGCATGGCTGATGCCATCGTTGATCTGGTCTCTACCGGCAGTACGCTCAAGGCGAATAAGTTGATTGAAGTTGAGCGCATCATGGAGATCAGTTCGCGCCTCGTGGTGAATCAAACCTCACTTAAAACCAAGCAGGCTGTGCTCAGGCCTATCTTAGTAGCGTTTGAACAAGCGGTTGCTTCGCGTTAAACATACGAGAGTCACTATGGATTTGATAGCATCTGGCGCAGTATTTAAAACAGCTGAAAGCGATTTTGAGCAAAAATTTGTGGCGCGTCAGCATTGGTCTGGCGAACAAGATGTGGCGATTGAATCTCGCGTGGCAGACATCCTTGCAGACGTGCAGAGGAGAGGTGATGCGGCAGTGCTTGAATACACCGCGCGCTTTGACGGACTACAAGCGAGCAGCATGGCCGAGCTGGAGCTCACGCAGGCTGATTTCAAAACCGCTTTCGATGGGCTGCCTGCTGAGCAGCAACATGCCCTGCAGTCCGCAGCGCAGCGTGTGCGCACTTATCACGAAGCACAGAAGAAAGCCTGCGGCGAGAGCTGGAGCTACCGTGATGCCGATGGCTCTTTGCTTGGCCAGAAAGTCACCCCGATTGATCGCGCTGGCATCTATGTGCCCGGCGGCAAAGCGGCCTACCCTTCCAGCTTGATCATGAACGCCGTGCCGGCGCACGTGGCCGGTGTTGCCGAGATCATCATGGTCGTGCCCACGCCTGTGCGCGGCAGCTTGGCCACCGGCGGAAAAGGCGATGCAAGCGCGAACACAGCAACGCGCGGCGAACGCAATGATCTGGTCCTCGCTGCCGCCTACGTCGCCGGCGTGAGCCGCGCCTTCACGATTGGCGGCGCACAAGCCGTAGCTGCCCTCGCCTTCGGCACAGCCACGATCCCCAAAGTGGACAAAATCACCGGCCCCGGCAACGCGTATGTGGCCGCTGCGAAGCGTAGCGTGTTTGGTCAAGTGGGCATCGACATGATCGCCGGCCCGAGCGAAATATTGGTGATCGCCGATGGCAGCACACCGCCCGATTGGGTGGCGATGGATTTGTTCAGCCAAGCCGAGCACGATGAGCTGGCGCAGAGCATATTGCTTTGCCCCGATCAGGCTTACATGGATAAAGTACTGGCCAGCATCACCAAGCTCCTGCCCGAGATGCCGCGCCGCGCGATCATCGAAAAGAGCCTCACAGATCGAGGCATGTTCATCCTCACGCGCAGCATGCAAGAGGCCTGCGAGATTTCTAACAGCATCGCTCCCGAGCATTTAGAAATCTCCAGCAATGAGCCCCACAAATGGGAACCGCTGCTGAGGCATGCCGGAGCGATCTTCCTCGGCGCATACACCAGCGAATCCCTTGGCGACTATTGCGCTGGCCCCAATCACGTCCTGCCCACCAGCGGCACAGCACGCTTCTCCTCGCCGCTGGGCGTCTACGATTTCCAAAAGCGCAGCAGC
>JANPAK010000339.1:0-6369 GCA_031429925.1 Variovorax sp. | reverse complement strand
GGCGCTGCGCCTGCGCCTTCTTTGGTGGCGAATTCCATCTCGCCTGCCGCGCTGCAAAACCGCAGGCGGGTGAGAGCGTTGATGATGACGCGGTGGCGCTGGGCACCCTGCAAATCATCATGCCAAGCGGTGGGCTCGTTGCCATACATGCTTTGGAAGAAGTTTTTGGCATCATTTGAGCGAATCGCTAGCATAGAATCTGCGCAAATTGCTATTACTTTAGTAGCATTCCAACTGGGCAATACACCGGCATGCACCATCAGAATGCCGTCTCGGAAAATGGCCAGCTCGCGGTGTCGCAGCCAATCGAGCAACTCGGTTGCATCTGGCGCAGCGAGCAGCTCATGCAAGGTATCGCTCTTGTGCGCAGGCCGTGCGCCGCAGGCTACAGCCAAGGCATGCAGATCATGATTGCCCAGCAGGCATTGCGCGGCATCGCCTAAAGCACTTAGCCGACGCAGCACTTTGAGCGAATCGGGGCCTCGATTGACCAGATCACCCAGCAACACTAGGCTGTCCCGGCTGGGAGAAAATGCGATTTTCTCCAACAGTTGCCCCAGCGCCGCATCGCAACCTTGTACATCGCCA
The DNA here is from genome assembly GCA_031429925.1 of Variovorax sp. GTDB lineage: Bacteria > Pseudomonadota > Gammaproteobacteria > Burkholderiales > Burkholderiaceae_C > JANMDU01. Next base: position 5,781 of record JANPAK010000339.1, on the reverse strand, counting down.
ATCAGGTAAAGTCCCATACCTCAAGACTCTAATCGCTTTTCATGGATTTCCTGCTGATCGCCATCCTTACGCTTATCAATGGCGCTTTCGCCATGAGCGAAATGGCGTTAACCGCCGCAAAAAAAGTGCGGCTAATGGCCATGGCTGAGGGCGGCGACGATGGCGCGAAGGCGGCACTGGAACTAGCAGACAAACCTACGCTGATGTTGTCTACCGTGCAAATTGGAATCACCTCGATCGGTATGCTCAACGGTATTGTGGGTGAAGCTGCATTCAGCGATGGCGTCCAAGAATTTTTAATGAGTATGGGACTGTCGCCAGCGGTTGCTGCGCCGACTGCGACAACTTTTGTGGTCATTTGCATCACCTTCATCACGCTCATTTTTGGCGAACTGGTGCCCAAACGTATTGGCTGGGCGTATCCCGAGGCTGTAGCGCGGGTGGTGGCCAAGCCGATGATCTGGCTGGCCAAGGCAGCGAGCCCCTTTGTGAAGCTGCTCACGGTAACGACGCTGGGCGTACTCAAGCTGTTGCGCATCTGTACCGATCAAGCGCGCACGGTGACGGAAGAAGAGATTGCAGCGAGCCTAGACGAAGGCATGGACGCGGGCGTGATCGAGCAGCATGAGCGCCAGATGGTGCAAAACCTGTTTCACTTGGACGATCGGCCGCTCATTTCCATCATGATTCCACGCTCGGATATCGTATGGCTAGAAGCGGATTCCACTGTGGAGGAGGCGCTACGCAAAGCCGGTGGCACGCACGATGCCAACAGCAAGACCTCGCACAGCTGGTATCCCGTCTGCCAAGGAGGCCTAGACAACATCGTGGGCATTGTCAGCGTGGCGCGGCTACTGCGCCAACAGACCGGTAACACAGGGCAGAAGGTCGGCGAGCTGGCAACGCCGGCTGTCTTCATCCCCGAGACGCTTTCTGGCATGGAGCTGCTGGAGCAATTTCGCCTGCAATCGGCGCGCTTGGTGTTTGTGGTGGACGAATACGGCGTCTGTCAAGGCCTGCTCACGCCGCGCGATCTGCTGGAAGCAATCACTGGCGAACTCAAGCCCCAAGTGGCCGCCGACGCTTGGGCCACGCGCGATACCGATGGCGTCTGGCAGCTCGATGGTCTGATGCCCGTGGCTGAGCTCAAAAGCCGTTTGGATATGGACGACGAGCTGCCCGATGAAGAAGAGGGGCACTACAACACGCTGGCCGGCCTCCTGATGGCTGTGGCTGGCCATTTGCCTGCGCAGGGCGAGGCGATTGAAGCGAATGGCTGGCGCTTTGAGGTGATGGCGCTGGAGGGAAGGCGCGTGGATCGGGTGCGGGCGAGGAAGACTGCCGCTTCTTGACGCTTGCTTGCTTTGGATCTGTGGTTTTTGAACGACCTCTTCGCCTTCGCGTAACCCGCTCACCTGCCGCGTGACGTGCCCGAAAAAGACGAGGTCTTTCTTTCAGGTGCTATTAATTCAATAGCACTCTGCGCATATTTTATATAGGCAAGAAGCGGTTTTTGCTTTAAAAATCCCACCAGGGCAACACTTGCGTCATCTTCAGCACTTTGCCGCTTTGCAAAGGTGCGTAGCCCGCGATCTTGGATAACTCACGCTGCCAAGCAGCGCTTTTGAGCTGTTTGGAAAGTAACTGCACCGCAGGATCGTCCAATGCCTCGGCACTGCAAACCAAGGCGTAGCGCTCTTGCACCAGGGGCACGAAGCCCATGCCTTGCGCGGCTGCTGCGGCTTCGATGCCTAGCGCAGCATCTGCCCTGCCTTGCGCCACAGCGAGAGCGGCGGCTTGGTGGGAGGGCTCGGATTTCTTGTAGCCGCTGATTGCTGTCTTCGCTATCCCAAGCTCCGCCAACAGCTCATCGAGCAACACGCGCGTGCCTGTGCCTGCGGGGCGGTTGACGAAACGCAGGCTGCGCGTTGCAACATCAACCAAGCTTTTGATTTTGAGGGGATTGCCTTTTGCAACGATCAATCCTTGGCTGCGCTGCACGAAGCCCAGGATTTTGTGTTGACCGGGTACGAGCAGGCTTTTGTAGGTGCGCGCTGCCAGCGAATCTGCTTGCGCGGGTAAGCGCGTATGAAAACCGGCCACGAGGCAGCGACCATCGTTCAAAGCTCTGAGCGCATCTAAGCTGCCGGTGAAACTGATGTCTAAATGCAGCTTGGATTTGGCGGCATGGGTGCGCAGGCGCGACAGGGCTTCGTCGTGGCTGGCATGCAAGGCGATCACGTGCGCGCTGGGATCAAAAGCCAGAGCCAAGCCGCGCTCTAGCTCGGCATGCAGGGCTTCGATTTGCGGTGTGAGTCGGGCCTTGGCCTGCGCGTCGGCAAACAGCAGGCGCTGGGCAAACGAGGTGAGCTGCGCGGCCTGCCCACGCTCCCAGTTGAGCAGGACTTGCTGGAGTTCTTTTTCCCAGCGCTTAAGCTCGCCCCAAACGTGCCGATATGACAGACCCAGCGCTTTGGAGGCTGCCAAGATGGAGCCGTGCAGCTGCACGGCTTGCAGCGTGGCGATCATGGGATTGCTCAGGTTGCCTGTTTGCGCTTTGGTTGGGCTGAGGTTGTAGGCGAGGCGGACGTGCTGCATGTTTGTTAGTGTAGTGCGCTGCTTGTTGCTATTGCGGTGAGATCGCACGACCTGTGCGCTTTGCTACGTGTCCCCCGGCGGCGATTGGGCTTGATTTTTCTCTGGCAGTTAAGTTTCGCCGCCTCCTCCTTTACCTACGCAAAGCGCACAGGTCGCGCGATCTTGCTATCAAGGTAGCGTTCGACGATAGAAGAAAAATTGGATCGTAGCCATCGGCATGGCGTATCCACCGCAGTGAGGTAAAGGAGGAATTTGGGCGAAGCCCAAAGGGGGACACGAACGGAGGTGGGTGCGCCGTGATGTTGGCGGGCTCAGCGAATCCCTCAGAGCGAAACCGCAATCGGCCAGTACAAATGCCCAAACAAGGGCTACCCCAACAAGCGCACAATATTGACATGACAGAAAGCCTTCAAAAATCCCTGATGTGGTTTCGCCGGGATCTGCGCGCTGCTGACAACGCAGCGCTGTATCACGCGCTCAAAAGTAGCAAGCAGGTTTACTGCGTGTTTGTGTTTGACAAAGAGATTTTGGATGCACTGCCGCGCAAAGATCGCCGCGTGGAATTCATCCGCGAATCTTTGGTGGATCTGCAGGCACAGCTGCAAAAGATGACGGGGAGTGACGCACCTATGCTCATCGTGCGCCATGCGTGGGCGAATGAGGAAATTTCGCGCTTGGCCAAGCAGCTCGGCGTGCAAGCCGTATTCACCAACCATGATGACGAACCGCAAGCTTTGGCGCGCGATACGAAAGTGCGCGGCGCATTGGCCAATCTCGGCGTGAGTTTTCACACTTACAAAGACCATGTGATTTTCGAACGCAGTGAAGTGCTGAGCCTTTCCGGCACGCCCTATGGCGTGTTCACGCCTTACAAAAATGCTTGGCTTAAAAAGGTGGATGACTATTTCCTCAAGGCCTACCCGACCGAAAAATACGCTGTGCATTTGGCAGCTGCGCCAAAGGAGCTTGGTCAAGGCGTGCCTACTTTGGCTGAGATGGGTTTTGAAGCCACTAACCTTGCTACGCTCAAAATCCCCACGGGCAGCCATGGCGGCCAAGCCTTGTTTGACGACTTTCTGCATCGCATCGACCGCTACGACGAAACGCGCAATTTCCCCGCAGTAAAAGGCCCGAGCTATTTGAGCGTGCATCTGCGCTTTGGCACCGTGAGCATTCGCCAGCTCGCCCGTGAGGCGCACAAACGCGCCTTTCCACGCGCAGGCATGGGCGAAGGCACAGCTGGCACAGAAGGCGCGAGGGTGTGGCTCTCTGAGCTGATTTGGAGGGATTTTTATGTGCAAGTCTTGCACCATCACCCGCATGTGGCCCAGCGTGCGTTCAAGAAAGAATATGACGCGATTGAATGGGAAAAGGGCAAAGATGCGAACGCGCTGTTTAATGCTTGGTGCGACGGCAAAACAGGTTACCCGATTGTGGATGCTGCGATGCGCCAGCTCAATGAAACCGGCTATATGCACAACCGTTTGCGCATGGTGGTGGCGAGTTTTCTCACCAAAGATCTGGGCTTGGATTGGCGCTTGGGCGAAAAATACTTCGCAACGCATCTGAACGATTTTGACTTGAGCGCCAACAACGGTGGCTGGCAATGGGCCTCCAGCAGCGGTTGCGATGCACAGCCTTACTTCCGTATTTTCAACCCGACGAGCCAGAGCGAAAAGTTTGATGCTCAAGGCAAATTCATTCGCCGGTATGTGCCAGAGCTGGCCGAATTGCCCGATGGCGCGCTGCATGCGCCTTGGGATGCCAGGCCCATGGATATCGCGGCAAGTGGGGTCACGCTCGGCGTGGACTACCCACTGCGCTGCGTGATTCATGAAGAAGCACGTGAGAAGACGCTGGCGCGCTATGCGGTAGTTAAGAAAAGCAAATGAAATACTCTTTTTGCATTTGAAAATGCTGCTTCGAACATCGAAATGCTGCGCAGCGCACCTCCATAACCACGCCGCCTCAAGGCAGATTCATTAGCTCAAGCAATTCACGCACAGAGTCTGCGTCGTCCAGTTGAATATGGGCTGGCGCCGAACCGCTCACACCCTCAATCACTTGTCCGGGTTTGAACGTCAAAACGATGACGTTTGGCCTTTGAGCATCAGCGGCCGCACTGGCCAATGCGCTAAGAAAGACCTTCGTGCGCTCCTGCCGTACCGCCACGAAGCCACTTTTGCGGTTCGCGCTAACGCGCAGGAAATCCCCTTGAAACCGCAACTCACCTTTGCCAATAAATCCCAATGCGCCAGCCTTGATCAAGCTGCCGCCGCAATCAATCAAAAAGGTTGGCCAGACGCCGGAAGCCGGTGGCGCCGCGGTATGGCGCTGGAGAGTCTCTGTATCCGCCATCTCAAAGCGATCCGCCATCAACTGCGCCACAGTCATGACATGGCCATCGCTGCGCCTGACCTGCAACTCTTTGTCGATCAGGTTTCGCACGTGCATGCCAACAATCGTACGGCGATCGTATGGCCCAATGGGCCGGTCGCCTAGGAGCAGTTGGTAGCGATGAGATGAATCGGCGCGCATGATCAGGAGAAGTTTACGATATGCCTTACGATTGGTAACACTGGCTTTTGACCGTTTGTCAGCCTTTCGGTGGCGTCAGCGCCATTTTGCCAAACGCTCCAGCGATAGTTTTTGGCCGCATAGCTCGAGCACAGCATCCAAAGACGGCGTTTGCGCCTTGCCCATCAGCAGCACGCGCACCGGCATTGCCAGCTGCGGCATCTTCATGCCAGTTGCTGCGAGCGTCTCTTTCACTGCAGCTGCGAGCGCCAACCTGTTCCATTCACAATTTTCTAGCTTCGCCGCGAGTGCCGCAACTGCAGGCTTGACCGCGTCGGTCACGTGCTGGGCAAAGTCGGCCTCATTGCGCTGCGGGTCGGCATAGAAAGCTGCAGCCCAATCCCCGAGCACTTGGGTGGTCTCGCAGCGATCTTTGAACAACGCGCAAATCGCTGGCAGTCGCGCATCAGGCAAAATATCTCGCTTGGCCAATTGCTCAGTCACCAAAACGCTCAAGCGCTGATCGTCCGCGAGCTTCATGTAATGCTGGTTGACCCAGCGCAGTTTCGCCCCATCCCACTGCGCAGGGCTGCGGGAAAGATGTTTGCCATCAAACCAGCCTGTGAACTGGTCTCTGGAAAACAGCTCGTCGTCGCCATGGCTCCA
>JANPAK010000338.1:0-6087 GCA_031429925.1 Variovorax sp. | reverse complement strand
TGGGCCGCCAGCCTGCTGCAAACGCGTTGACTTCCTGCGCGCGCGGCAAGACCAACACTTCGGGCACGGGCATGTTTGCTGCCAGCGTTTGCTCCTGCACGATATTGGCTAACTGCTGCTCAGCGAAGTCGCCACCGCTGCTGTGCATAGGGCGCGCACCGAGACTCTTGGCCAAAGCTGAGCCGCCTTGGCTCAACTGACTGGATTCCAGCCACCAACCACCAAGGACAAAAAGCAATACAACCGATGTATTGGTCCATACGAAAGATTGCGGCAGGGTGAAGCCTCCCAGCCAGTTGAATGGCCATAGGAGCATCGCTAGCCAAAGAGCAACGTTCACAGCAACGATTAACATGAGCGCGGAGCACGCAAACGCTAGCGTGAGCCACCGAGAGCGCACACGCGCTTGAGCCTGATGTTCCCAGATCAGCACAGGCGGGCTTGGATGGTGGATACCTCAGCGACGGAAACGAGGGTCAAAGTGAAATGCGCACCGTATCACGTTGTTCTGCGTTTTCGGTCGATTTCAGCATGCCCGCTCCTTCAAAGCTGAAAAACTTGGCAACAATCAATGAAGGGAAGCTCTGCACGCTATCGTTGTAGGCCAGCACCTCATCGTTGAAAGCTTGCCGAGTGAAAGCAACACGATTCTCCGTGGATGTCAATTCTTCTCGCAAATCGCGAAGGGTTTCGTCAGCCTTGAGTTCGGGATAGCTTTCAGTCAGAGCTAGCAAGCGACCCAAGCCCAAACCCAGCACACCTTCAGCATGAGCCAAGGCACCGGCCGCCGCAGCGCTGGCTGGTTGAGCGCGCAGCGCATCGTTGGCACTGATCGCTCGCGCGCGAGCAAGCGTCACAGCCTCCAGAGTTTCACGCTCATGCTGCATGTACTTTCGGGCTGTTTCTACCAAGTTGGGGATCAGGTCATAGCGACGACGCAACTGCACGTCAATCTGTCCATGAGCGTTGGCAATGCGATTTCGCGAAGCGATGAGGCGGTTATAGGCGAAGACGCCCCACACCACGACAAAAATCAACACCGAAATAGCAATCCATAAGGCCATCGTTAGTCTTTCTAAATCAACATGCAGGAGAGTCGACCGATCACGTTTGCCCCACGCTTTGCGCTTTTGGGTCGATGAAACCAGTGCCGCCACACCGCGGACAGGGCGTGATCACCGTTTGCTTTTCGACCTCAAAATTTTCGTTGATGTTCTCGCTATCAATGCGCAGTTCGCCAGTGCCGTGGCAATCAGGGCATGGTACGCGCAGAAAGGCGCCTGTTTGTTCGTTATCTTCAACGGCCATGATTGGTTCCAATACTGAAGTGAAACCAGTGTAATACAAAGCGCGAAATGTTTCACCCTCCTGACACCACGTTGTCAGGAGGGTGGCGGCAGACTACGATGGCGCTCAATTGGAGTGATTGACAAGGAGAACAGCATGCAACACGCGATCAATTGGTTTGAAATTCCTGTGACCGACCTGGCTCGCGCCATGGAATTTTATGCAGCGATGACGGGTGCTGCCATGCGCCGCGAGGCTTTTGGTCCGCCGGGTGAGGAAATAGCGATTTTTGAAGTCGACACGCAAGAGGGCATCAGCGGCTGCCTTCTATCCAGCCCGGATGCCAAGCCGACGCAAAGTGGCACCACGGTCTATCTCAACGCTTCGCCCAGCATCGATGCTTGGCTCGCACGCGTGGAGAAAGCGTGTGGAAAAATCACCATGCAAAAAATAGCTTTGCCGCCTGGCATGGGGGTTTTCGCGCACATCTTGGACAGTGAAGGCAACCGGGTAGGCTTACATGCTCTCGCCTGAGTCACAGCTTAGTCCGAAAGGCAAGCAGGGTTCTACCGCAGCAAACCGCAACAACTGGATAGCCGTGGCCAGTGCAGAGCATGCGCGGCGCGGGCGCGATGCCAAGATGGGTGCTTTGCAATGCGGCTTTATGCAGGTCTGCCACGGCAAGCGCGGGGCGGTGGCGCGCATACAGCCCGGCGACCGTGTTGCTTACTATGCGCCAGCAACCCAGATGGGCGGCAAAGACAAGCTGCAAAGTTTTGTGTCAATTGGCGTCACGCAGCACGCCGCCCCGTACGCTTTCGACATGGGCGGCGGCTTCGTGCCATGGCGGCGCGATGTTCGCTATGTGGCTGCGCAAGAAGCGCCAATTGCACCGCTGATTGAGCAATTTGAATTTGTGGAAGATCCGAGGCGTTGGGGCTACAAGTTTTGGTTTGGCCTCTTCAAGATCAGCGAACATGACATGCTGCTGATTGCGCAAGCGATGAGGGCAGACATGAATTCGCTACATTTTTCATAGCGCTCTACACAGGATTGATAAAGACTGGTCGTCACTTTTTCTTATAAACTTAGCCTATGCGTCGCGCGGACCGGTTGTTTCAAGTCATCCAGCTCATCCGAGGTCGCCGTTTGACGACGGCGGCTTGGCTGGCGGGGCGTTTGGAGGTTTCCGAGCGGACGGTTTACCGCGACATCGCGGATTTACAGCGACAGGGCGTGCCCATTGACGGCGAAGCAGGGGTGGGTTATCGCCTAGGCAAGGGCTTTGATTTGCCGCCTCTAGTGTTCACCAACGAGGAAGCGCAAGCGTTGGTGGCGGCCGTGCGTATTGCGCAGACATGGCTAGATCCGCAATTAGCGGCAAGCAGTCAAGATGCTTTGTCTCGCGTGATGAGTGTGTTGCCAGCAGCGGCGCGGGCGGCTGCAGAAAGCCTGGTGGTGATGGTGGCGCCGATCGGCTTGGAGCCAGAGGTACAGCATGTCTTGCAACGATTGCGCGAGGCGGCAGAGGCCAAACGTGTTTGCCAAATCGCATATCGGGATGCTGCGGAGATGCGCAGCACACGCAATGTGCGACCCCTGGGCGTGTTTTATTGGGGCAAGGTCTGGACGTTGGCCGCTTGGTGCGAAACACGCCGAGATTTCCGCAGTTTTCGTATTGACCGCATCGAAGAACTCAAGCTCACGGACCAACAGTTCCGAGACGAAGTGGGTAAAACGCTGGCTGACCTTCTGCGTAATATAAAGATTGAAAGCAAGAAGTTCAAGCTTTGAGCCATCACGGCCAAGTACCAGCCATCGATTGGATTTCTCCGCATCAGCCAATATATGACTTCGCCAATGTTGATCAGGCTCGACGCCGCAATGCCAGCGGGCTAACCCAGCCCTAGTCACAAATGCAGCTGCCAAACATGCCCATGCCACCTAAAATCTTCGCATGAACACACAAACCTTTCTTGTCAAAAAGTCCGATCTCTCGCAAACGCAACTTGCTTCCGGAGCGGGAGCGCCCTTGCGGCCAGGCCAAGTTCGCTTAAGTATTGGTCTGTTTTCGCTCACGGCGAACAATATCACCTACGCAAGCTTTGGCGACACGATGAGCTATTGGAATTTTTATCCACGTGAGGACGAATGGGGCATCATTCCAGTGTGGGGCTTTGCAGATGTCGTGGAAACGCTTTGCGAAGGCATAGCGATGGGCCAACGCTTTTATGGCTACTTCCCAATGGGCAATGAAGTGGTGCTCACGCCGGCTCGCGTCTCGCCCGCAGGCTTTTCAGTAAGCGATGGGGCCCGCGGCAAGCTGGCCGCGGTGTACAACCAATACACCAACTGCGCCACGGATCCGTTTTATTCGCATGGCAGCGAAGCCGTCCAATGCCTGCTTCGCCCGCTATTCATCACCAGTTGGTTAATCGACGATTTTCTGGCCGACAACAGCTTTTTTGACAGCAAAGCCGTGTTGCTTTCCAGCGCATCCAGCAAGACCGCATATGGCACGGCCTTTTGCCTTGCGCAACGACCGGCCAGCGAGCGCCCCAAAGTCATTGGACTCACTTCCCCCGGTAACGTGGCGTTCAGCGAGTCACTCGGCTGCTATGACCAAATCATCACCTACGATCAGCTTGAAGCTCTAAGCGCCACCCTGCGCTGCACCTACGTGGACTACGCAGGCAATGCGGCGCTGCGCCAGCGCATTCACACGCATTTCACGCAGCTCCAATACAGTTGCTCGGTCGGCGGTACACATGTGCAGGAACTGGGCGGCGCAAAGGGCTTGCCCGGCCCCAAAGCCACACTGTTTTTCGCGCCGGCGCAGATTGCCAAGCGACGCGACGATTGGGGCGGTGCGGTGCTCAATCAGCGTTTGGTCCAAAGCTGGCACGCCTTTGCGCAACGCGTGATGCAAAGTGGCGCGACTTGGATGGATATTGAGATGCACAACGCTGCCAGCGCTGGCGCTGCCTATACTAGCCTGCTTAAAGGGCAATTGAGTCCACGTAGCGGTCAAGTCTGGTCACTATCATCTTGATAGCATGCCTCAAAGAGCACGCAACGGCCAAGTGCGTCACTGAGTTGATTTTCACGGATCATCAGGAATGAAAACTGCGCAGAAGAACCTCTGTCACTGGCTTGGTATTGCAGAGCCATTGATTCAAGCGCCGATGGCAGGTGTGCAGGGCAGCGCCTTGGCTATCGCTGTCAGCCGGGCGGGTGGCTTAGGCTCCCTGCCCTGCGCCATGCTCAGTGCAGAGCAGATCAAAACCGAGATCGAGTTGATTCGCGCGGCGACAAGCAAACCATACAACCTTAACTTCTTCTGTCATTTGAGTCCATCTGCGGTGGTGGCCACACCCGAGCGCGAAGCTGCTTGGAGAAAGCTGCTTGCGCCCTACTACGCTGAGCATGGCATTGACCCAGCGAGTATCCCAACTGGGAGCGGCCGTGCACCTTTTTCTGAAGCGCTATGCGATGTCATCGCGCCCTTCAAGCCACCGGTGGTGAGTTTCCATTTCGGTTTGCCTCCATCAGAGCTGGTCGCACGTGTGAAAGCTTGGGGCGGTAAAGTGCTCTCCAGCGCCACGACGGTAGCCGAAGCGCGGTGGCTGCAAGCCCATGGCGCAGACGCCATCATTGCACAAGGGATCGAAGCGGGTGGACATCGCGGCATGTTTTTGCTCCGCAATACAGATGGGTCTCATCCGGGTCTTTCAGGCCCCTTCCCGGAAGACTGGAGCAAAGAGCTCTCCACTCAGCAAGGCACGTTTGCGCTGCTGCCGCAAATCGTCAAGGCAGTCCGTGTCCCAGTCATCGCAGCGGGTGGCATCGCAACTAGGCAAGGCGTACAAGCGGCGTTTGCGCTAGGCGCATCCGCTGTTCAAATCGGCACTGCATTCTTGCTCTGCCCGGAGGCGACCACCAGTGCGCTTCATCGCGCCGCCCTCACGCACAGCGCCACCCACCCCGAGCAGCATCATACTCAGCTCACCACCCTCTTTACGGGCCGACCAGCCCGCGGCATAGCGAACCGCCTCATGCGCGAGCTTGGAGCGATCAACCCGATTGCTCCAGTATTCCCTACAAGTACCGCTGCGTTAACGCCTTTACGGACAGCGGAAGAAAACACCGGTAGCTCAGGTTTTTCACCGCTATGGAGCGGTCAGAATGCGATGGGCTGCAAGGCCGTGGCTGCGCCAGAGATCGTTTGCGAATTGATGTTGGCACCGGCCTAGCTCTATTGCAACGGTCCTTTGAGCGCCTTGGGCAAGGGCAACGGCATCACTTCGATGCCCTCATCGAGCAGCTCCAAGGTTTCGTCCCGAGATGCTTGCCCGCGGATACCACGCTGCTTGCTTTCGCCATAGTGAATTTTGCGAGCTTCCCGCGCGAAATCCTCGCCCACATCTTCAGTCTTGGCGAGAACTTCCTTGGCCATTTGCATGTACGCAGCCTGGAATTCAGGGTTGCGCATCAAGGTATGCAATGGATGATCGCCGTCAGTATACCGTTGGGCATTTTGTGACTCAATTGAACCGATCGGTGAATGAGAATCAGCGCGAACTTCTACTGAACCAGTAGCAGTTTGATCGGCACGGCTCGCGGGCTGTTCCCCTACAGCAACGGCACCCTTTGCACCACTCAAATTCAATCGTGGCACAGATAGCTTCTTCGTAATCGTTGCATCATCGCAGATCGGGCATTGAACAAGGCTCTGCGAAAGTTGACTTTGAAAATCGTCCTCGCTCCCAAACCAGCCTTCAAAGCTATGACCAAACTGGC
>JANPAK010000337.1:0-20966 GCA_031429925.1 Variovorax sp. | reverse complement strand
AACCTTAGTCTTAGTCGCTTGCGGCGGCGGGGGCGGATCAAGCTCTTCCGTTCCACCAGCGTCTGCTGCAGCGCCTTTCTCACCAGCCAACTACAGCACTATTGCCACGCCCGCTGCATCAAGCCTGATTTCAGTGGCGAGCTCGGGCAATATCGTCGGCGCTTTGTCTGCAGACTCATCCAACGGCGGCTTTGCTTTGCTTCGTGGCGATTCTGTCGGCATTGCTCGCTGGGCCTTGGCGCGAATGAACACGCCAGTTCGCGAAAACCCAAAGGCCGTACAGTCCATCGACAATGTTCCCTGTGGATTTTCGGGTACGCTCAGTGGAAGCGCCAACGATCGCGACAACAATGGCGACCTGTCAGCGGGAGACTCGCTATCCATTGCGGCTAGCAACTGCCGCTTTGTTTCAGGCGATTTGCCTTTGAACGGCAACTTCAGCATGACCGTCAATGCGGTCACCTTCAACGCCTTTGGCGAAGTCCGTACCGCATCATTGGGCGTGACATTCACCAACTTCGGTGCTGCCGGCAACATTCTCAATGGCGCAGTATCGATGCAGTTGGACACCACCAACGACTCGTATTCTGCAAGTTACTCCAATTTCACCAGTACCCGTGGATCCGGAACACCAACGGTAGCCAATCTCACTGTATCGGCTGTAGGTAGTCAAGTGACGATCGCAGGCACGATTACCGTCAACAACAACACTTACACACTGTCCACTCCGATCCCACTCTCGTTTGGCTTGACCTACCCGATCGCTGGAACATTTCGCCTCACTGATGCAGCCGGTGGCCGCATTGATTTCGTGTCGAGTGCCTCAAACGTAGTCTTTGAGCTTTACCTACCCGGTGACTCAGTTCGCGATGCCCAGATCACAACCACGTGGGCAAGTCTCGACAACACATGATGTAACACGCATAACGCGCTCCAGTCGGAGCGCGTTATGGACGGGCATAGCCTTCGCACAAGCCGGCGTTCGATCGCCCACGACATTCACGGGTGAGCCGCCTATCACGTTCAGCGCGGCTTTCGCCACTGCCCTCGTGAAAAGTCGCGCCGCCGCTCTTTTTTACTTTCTCTGACTTGTTTTTCTTAGGCTTCTGCTGCTGGCTAGCCGCCTTCTTTGGCGCAGTCTGCGCAGCACTCTGAGATGTCGAACTAGTGGCCTGAGCCCAAGCGAAGTTTGCGTGAGTTGCTATAGATAATGAAGCAATGGCTATCATTCTCGCTAATCGATTGAGAGTCATATTTGGTCTCCTGCAGTGTTGGCAATGATAGCTAAAAAACCGATTGAACGAACGCCTCTGAAGGCATCGCTGTGGACGCGCATAGAGGGCTACCTCTAGGCATTTAGGAGAGTTAGCCTAAACACTTACCCCTGTGAAGAGCTACATTCCGTTCATTCCGTCTCTCAACCTCAACCCTTCATCTGGAGCCCATCATGGTCAAAAAAGTTAACAAAGCAGCCTCTTCGAATAAATCAGCGGGTCTCAACCCAATTGCGGTCGCTGAGAACATCAAAGCCTCTGCACAACAAATCTATCTGGCTGGCCTAGCTCAGTTTTCAAAAGCTCAGCAAGAAGGCGGCAAGGTATTTGAAGGCTTGGTCAAAGAAGGCTTGGCCGTTCAGCGCAAAACGCAAGCTGCGGCAGAAGAGCGCATTAGCGAAGTGACCAACAAGGCTGCCGGCATGGCCAACGAAGTGGCCGCCAAGGCCACAGGCCAGTGGAACAAGCTCGAAGATATCTTCGAAGAGCGCGTTGCGCGCGCACTCAATAAGCTGGGCGTGCCGTCTGCCAAAGACATCGAGACGTTGATTGCTCGCATTGACACTTTGGGCAAGCAAGTCGGTAAAGCTGGTTCGTCGGCTGCTAAGCCAGTGCGCGCCGCGGCCAAGACCGTCAAAGCCAAGGCCGCAGCGCCCGCCAAGAAGGCCCCTGCCAAGCGCGCTCGCAAGGCCGCCTGATCGGCAGCCTCGACGCCAAAGGCGCTCTTGCGAGCGCCTTTTTCTTGGGAATCTCATGATTCTTCTGGTTTGCCCTTATAAATGCTGCGCACAGTGCTCATAAAATAGTAGCAAGTAACCACCAAAACAGTTTATCTATGGCTTCCGTCATCCCCTTGCGCTCGCGCGCCTCTAAAAGTAGCGCGGCGTCAAAGAAACCTCGTATTGCCTTGGCGTTAGCTGGCGGCGGCCCTTTGGGAGCCATCTACGAAATAGGTGCTCTTTGTGCATTACAAGAAAGTCTCGACGGCCTCGACTTTACTTGCCTGGATCATTACGTTGGCGTCTCTGCAGGTAGTTTTATCGCCGCTTCGTTAGCCAACGGGATGAGCCCTCAGGAGCTATGCACGAGCTTCATTGATAACGATGGTGCAAGAGACGCTTCTGACCAAGACACCGACCAATTCGATCCAGCATGGCTGATGCGCCCAGCATGGCATGAATTTGCCAGGCGCGCGGTCATTCTGCCAGGCGTTTTGATGTCAGCATTTTGGCGCGCCACCGTGGAGCGCAAGTCCATTGTTAGCGCGTTAGAACTTCTCGGTCCAGCGTTACCAACGGGTATTTTTTCCAATGACCAAGTCAATGAACGGCTCGCAATCATCTTTTCCAAAGCGGGTCGTACCAACGACTTCAAAAAACTGCGCGCCCGGCTGACTTTGGTGGCCACCAATCTCGATTCCGGTGAGTCTGCGCCATTTGGGGCGCCAGGCTGGGATCATGTGCCCATTTCTCAAGCCGTGCAGGCTAGCTCAGCGTTACCGGGTCTGTTTCCACCCGTCGAGATTGGTGAGCATTACTTCGTCGACGGTGCGCTCAAGAAGACCCTGCACGCTAGCGTGGCGCTGGAAGATGGCATGGATCTCGTGATTTGCTTGAACCCACTCGTGCCATTTGATGCGTTGGCCGCGCGGCCAGCCGTCATGCAGCGCGGCTTGCCAAAAGAGCGCCAGTCCATTCCTCGCATCACACACGGGGGACTGCCCGCAGTTTTGAGTCAGACCTTCCGTTCTCTGATCCACTCACGACTCGAAATGGGCATGAAGGCCTACGAGAAACAGTACCCTCGTACCGACATTTTACTTTTTGAACCCGACCAGCGGGATCCAGACATGTATCTCGCCAATACCTTCAGCTACGGCCAGCGTCGCACCATCGCTGAGCACGCTTATCAGCAAACTCGACATCTGTTGCGTGTACGTCGCGGATCACTCACCGAGAAATTGGCCAAGCACGGCATCACATTCAACGACGCCGCGTTGGATGATCCGAAGCGCCAGTTGGTGCTGCCCAGCCCCGAAGCAACGCAGGTTGGGCGCGCAGTGGCTCGATTGCAAGAAACCCTAGAAGATCTCGAACGCCGCTACGCGTGACCGTAAATGGCGGTAGCGCAGGCGCACAACATGCGGTAGAGTGCCGGTAAAAAGGAAAGGCATCAACCCTATGGCCAAAAAAGCCCCGCGGCGCACCGCCGAACGCATTCTAGAGGTCACGCTGGAGCTGTTTAATCGTTTCGGCGAACCCAATGTCTCCACCACATTGATTTCGGCTGAGCTCAATATCAGCCCCGGTAACTTGTATTACCACTATCCAGCGAAGGACGAGCTGATTAACAGCCTGTTTGACCGCTACGAGCGCTCACTTTCTGAGCTGCTCAACGCCAGCGACGGCGTGCGTAATGTGGAAGATGCTTGGTTTTTCTTGCACACCCTGTATGAACTGATTTGGCAGTACCGTTTCCTCTACCGAGATTTGAACGATCTTCTCTCAAAAAACCGCCGACTGGAAACGCATTTTCAGTGGGTACTCAAGAACAAAACACGCAGCGTGCGTACCCTTTTAGAGGCAATGAACCGCAGTGGGGCGATCACAATTAATTCGCGTGAGATCGAAGGTACCGCCACGTCCATGGTCGTCGTGCTCACCTATTGGCTAAGCTACGAGTACGTCCGTGATCCCCGCAATGCGCTCGAACCAGAAAGCGCGAGCATCGCGCTGGTGCGTGGTGCGCAGCACGTCCTGAACCTTTTGGTGCCCTACCTCGAGACCAGCCAGCGACAGCATTTACTCAGCCTCGTAAGCGAGTACACCGCGAAGACGGTTTCCTCCTGAAAAACCGACCGGGAAAACCCTGTGCGGTATTGGGGTCAATTGCCAGCACGTAGCCTGTGCCAGCGCCTACACTGATCAGTCAGATATTAGATTCACCGAGGAGGCTGTTGTGATCTTGGACTTTATTCCCAATGCAACCCGCGAAGCGGGCCTAGAGGCGCTCATGAAAAGCGCTGGCAAAGTCACGCGCTACATCCCCATTCCGCAACCCACACTCATGGTCGGCCCCGGCTCTAGTGCACGCATGGGCGAAGTCATCGCGGGCTTTGGCCACAGCAAAGTGCTGATCGTCACCGACGGTGTAATCGCCAAGCTGGGGCTTCTTAAGAGCATTCAAGATGCGCTGCACGCCGGTGGCACAAAGACGGTGGTGTTTGACAAAATCACGCCCGATGCACCGATTCCGCTGATCGAAGAAGGCATTGATTTTTGCCGCCAGCACGATTGTGATGCCATCGTGGCTTTTGGCGGCGGCTCGTCGATGGACTCGGCCAAGGCCATTGCAATTTCCATGACCAACCCCAAGCCGCTGCGCAGTTTGGCCGGTTACTTTAAAGGGCGCAGCAACCCATTGCCCATCTACGCGGTGCCCACTACTGCGGGCACTGGCTCTGAAGTCACAGTGGCTGCGGTGATTTCCGATCCCGTCAAGCACGACAAAGTCGTGATTATCGATCCGCGCCTGGTCCCTAAAATGGCCGCGCTTGACGCTTCGCTCATGACTGGCTTGCCCCCGCACATCACTGCCGCCACCGGCATTGATGCACTCACGCATGCCGTAGAAGCTTTTGTCGGCAACTGGGCCACGCCCTATACCGATGGCATGGCACTAGCCGCTGTCGGTCTGATTTTTGGCAATCTTCGCACCTGCTACACCCAAGGCACGGATTTGGTGGCTCGCGAAAAAATGGCGCTGGCCTCCACCTACGCCGGCCTCGCGTTCACACGAGCCAACGTGGGCTATGTGCATGCCATTGCGCATCAGTTTGGCGGCAAATACCACACGCCGCACGGTCTGGCCAATGCCATCATGCTGCCGCATGTGCTGCGCTACTCCGCGCCGGCCATTCAAAAGCAATTGGCCAAGCTGGCCGTGCGTGCAAAATTGGGCAACGAGAGTGAGCGCGACGACACACTCGCTGAGCAATTCCTTGATGCGATTGATCAGCTCAACCGCGATCTAGGCATTCCACTGTATTTGGATAAACTACAAGAAGCTGATATTCCTGCCTTGGCCAAAGCCGCATGCCATGAAGCACACACAGGCTACCCCGTTCCCAAATACATGACGCAAAAGCAATGCGAGGGCTTGATCCGGCAAGTTTTGCCGCCTGCGGTGAAGCCCACTCCAAAGCCTGCGGCTAGCAAAGCCCCGCCTGCGAAAAAAACAGCGGCAAAAAAATCCTCACGCAAATAATTTCTTGTCATTGAAACCTGTCCCAAGTCCACCATGAAAAAAGTCACCACCGTCACCCTCGGCTCCAGCAGCCAAGATTTCTCCTTCAAAACCAAATTCCTTGGTGAAGATTTTGAAGTCACGCGCATGGGCGCAGACGACGACACCACCAAAGCCTGGGAACTTCTGCGCCGCCAGCAAGGCTTCTCTGATGCGATTGGTATTGGCGAAATTGGTGATCATTACCAAGTGGGCCTGCGCACGGTGGTCAACAAAGAAACCCAGCGGTTGCTCAACGTCGTCACTCGCGTGCCCGCCACCACCGGCGCGACGCTGCGCCGCCTGCTGCAAGTGCGTGCGGTGCGTCATGTCCAAAAAGAATTGGGCGAGTATTTCAACAACAACATCGTACTGTTCTTAAACGGCATGCGCAATTACGACATGGCTGTCGCGCTGTCGGACTACACACCCAATCTGAATTTTGCGGATGCACTGTATCAAACCGGCGCGCCCACCATGCTCAGCTCGATTCAACAATTGGAGCTGTATGCCAAGAGCACGAAATGGGCGCTCTCGGGCAAGCCCGCCGAGCTGCTGGAATCTTCTTTCACTTGGCTCAAGGGAAAGCGCGTGGGCAAAGCTGTGAATGAAGCGCATCTGATCGTTGGCACTTTTGCAGAATTGAAAGCCGTGGGCGACTCCAGCAATCTAGCGGGCAAAACGGTGATCACGTCTGCGGTAGACGATGGCCGTATGGAGTTTTTTAAGAAGTGCAAGGTCAATTTGGTGATCGACGTATCACCGAAATTGTTCGACCATGTGATTGGCATCAACACGCTGGAGGCCATGATTCTGGCCAGCCTTGACAAGCAGGCCGATGAGGTCTCAGACGATGATTTTGAAGAGATTTTGAATGAGCTGAACATCAAGCCGAATATGCTGCACCCCACAGGCAACTTTCGCAATATTCGCCGCTTTGCCTTTGTGGTTCATCCGCTCTCGCAAGATTACATTCGCAAAGGCATGCCGATTCCTAAAAGCACGCCCAAGTTCATCATGGACCGAATCGAAACTGTAGCAGCACACATGCCGCCCATGGTGTATTGCAAGATGGACAACATCATTTCGCCCAGCGGCGCAGAAGCCGAGGGCTGGCTCATTTCTGTGGGCGGCACACCCAAAGAAATGCTCTCTCGCAGCCCAGAGTTCACCTACCGCCGCTTGCTGCATGCTGCAAAAATCGCACAAGGTTTGGGCGCGCAGATCATGGGCCTAGGGGCATTCACCAAAGTGGTGGGCGATGCCGGCATCACCGTGGCACGCCGCGCGCCGCTGCCAATAACCACAGGCAACAGTTACTCCGCATCAGGCGCGCTTTGGGCGGCTTCGGATGCGATGAAGCGCATGGGCTTGGTGAAGCTGGAGAAAAATGGTAAACGCATTCAAGCCAAAACCATGGTGATTGGCGCAAGCGGCTCGATCGGCTCAGTCAGTGCGCGTTTGCTGGCGATGGCATTTGAGCAAGTCGTTATCGCAGGGCGCGATCTGAAAAAACTGGAAGAGCTCAAGCGCTCGATCCTCAAAGATACACCCGATGCCGATGTGGTGTGCTCGATTGACTACGACAGCCTTTTGCACGATATGGACATGATCGTCACCTCCACTTCCGGTGCAGGCAAGAAGATTTTGGACATCATGAAGGTCAAGCCTGGCTGCGTCATCACTGACGTGGCTCGACCACTCGATTTGCCACCCGAAGAAGTGGCCAAGCGCCCCGATGTGCTGGTGATCGAATCCGGCGAGATCGAGCTACCCACCAAAGTGCGTGGCATGAAGAGCATTGGCTTGCCACCCAATGTGGTCTTTGCTTGTATGGCGGAGACCATTGTGCTCGCGCTCGAAGGTCGCTTTGAAGTGTTCACCGTGGGCCGCGATACAGAGTGGGATAAGGTCAAAGAAATCTACAAACTCGGCATTAAGCATGGCATGAAGCTCTCCGCCATCTCTGGCGTGAACGGTGCGTTCACCGACGAAGACATCGCCAAAGTGGTCGCCCTCGCAAAAAAGGCACGCCTCAAATGGAAAGGCAGCGCCCCAGCCGCTCCCGCGAGCAAAGCCGTTGCAAAAAAGGCTCCCGTTGCCACCAAAACCGCTGCAAAAGCGCCCGCCAAAACGGCAGCTAAAAAAGCGGCGGTGAAAAAACCTGTCGCCAAAAAAGCTAATGCAAAAAAAGCCTGACCGCTAGACCCCAACCTCATCACAAACTACCCCCTTTCTTTTAACCAGGAGAAGACCATGGCCACACTCAAGGCAAAATTTGACAAAGCTGGCGCAGATTCCAAGAATCTGTCGGAGCGCCCCGACAACGCCACTTTGCTGAAGATCTACTCGCTCTACAAACAAGGCAGCGTGGGCGACAACACCGAAAAAAAACCCGGCTTCACCGACATGGTGGGTCGCGCAAAATGGGATGCTTGGGAAAAACTCAAAGGCACTGACTCGAAAGATGCCATGCAGCAATACGTTGATTTGATCGAATCGCTGAAGTAAGAAATCGGCGATCAGCCGTCGCAGGATATGCGCGATCCGCTACACTTTATGTAGCAAAAGCCTGGGCCAAGCTCACGCTTTTTTCTTGGCTGCTGGCCTTTTGCTGGCGGGATTCTTTGCCGCACTCTGCGCGAGCAATTCGTCAAGATTTTTCTCTATGGCAGATTCAATTTTCCCTTTGAAGGCGCCAAGCAAAAACCCAAGTTTGGCGTCCAAATCGAACTTGCTGGCGCTGACTTTCAAAGTGCCTTGAACCCCGCTTCGCTTGAACTGCACCAAGTCTTGCGTCTTTCCTTCTTCATAAGTGCATTCCATGCCGAGCTCTTGCTCAGCGTGCTCCGCCCATTGAAAGGCCACTTTGCGAGCTTGAGCTAGGCCCAGAGCGTGTTCACGGGAAATCTTGAGGTCTGACATACCTATCTCCTTTTGTTTGGCCTATTTTGTCATGTCTGCGAGCGCTTTGCGGCGCTCGTCTTTGGGTAGGGATGTGATGGATTGAATCGCTTGGTAAAAAGTTTTCCAATCTCTACCCTGCTTTTCAAACACCGCTTCAAACTGTGGCACGAACTCATCATAAGCGGCCAATGCGCCGAGGCTGGCGTTGTTGGCTTGAGCGATAAAGCGGTCATAGCCTGCGAAACCACCCCAGCTGGCCTTGAGTTGAGCGTATTCAACGAGCATTTGCTGCATGGCTTGCTTCTTTTCAATTGCTATGGATTCAGGAGCATTATGCGCAGACTCTATGCCGGTGGCTTGCCTGTTTTGCTTATAGACCTGAGCTAAGCGCTCACGCGCACTCAGCGTGAGCGCACGAAACTCGCGGCGCCTGCTGTCATGGGCGGCATACTCCTGACGCGCCGCTTCTGAGCCGTTTTTGGCGAGCCACTGCTGGCCGCCCAAGCGTTCTACAGCAGTAGCAAAGGATTCGTTGAAAGTCGTGTCGTCTTTGACATACAGCACCTGATGCGCCAGCTCATGGAAAATCATGCGCGCCAGCTCGCCCTCGGGATAGTTGATGAAGGTAGAGAGCAGCGGATCGCCGCCTGCCCAGTTCATATAGCCCAGCGTGGAATACGCGGGCACGCCGTACACGTTCACCTCAAAGCCTTCCGCTTTGACTTTCTCCGCCTCCAGCTTGGCATCGGCTTCGGTGTAGTAACCGCGATAGCTCACGCAGCCGACCACAGCGAAACACCAGGTTTTGAGCTGCAAGGAATACGGCGGAGCAGCCACTACATTCCACACCACTGCGCTGCGCTTCAAATCAGCGTAGCGGCGGTAGCTGGCGTTATCGGGCAATGCGAGCTGTTTCGATGCAAATTCGCGGATCCGCTGAGCAAGCTCTAAGCGGCGTTTGGTGGCTGCGCTCGTTTGCGCATCATCCAGCCAATCTTGCACTGGCTTGGCCGCATTCATCACAGCAAGATGGCCTTGGGTGTTTTGCCAGTAGTAGCCCAGATTGCCGCAGCCTGTAATGCACGTTACTATTAAACTAGTAGCAAACAATGCAGATAATATTCCGGCAATTGGCCGTTTCTTCATGAAATCGCAAATCCTAAGCGACAACTGAGGCCACATCGGCGCTGACCTCCACCGCACAGTCGTAAAACACCGGGCCGCGCCCCATGTCGGTCAGGCGCTGGCTGGTGAGTTCGTTCACATTCTTGCCATCCAGCCCCATCTTGCGCCACCAAATGCCCAAGCCGTTCACCACGCCGCGTCGGGCACGCGAGGAGATCGCCACTTTGCAGCGGTATGTGCCGCGATCATTGAAAATTTTCACAATCGCTCCGTCTGCGATACCGCGCTCGGCAGCATCTTCCTTGGAAATTTCCAGCAAAGGCTCACCTTCCATATCACGCAGGCTTTTCACGTTAACAAACGTAGAGTTGAGGAAATTGCGCGCAGGCGGTGAGATCATGACCAACGGGTAGCGCGCATCGCTGCCCGCCGTCTCGTAATTGGGCAGCTGATCAGGTAGGCCATGCAACTTGCTCTCGAATTCGCATTTGCCAGAAGCGGTGGGAAAGCCGCCTCGCTCAAACGGCGCGTCAGCCACTTTCAAAGGCGCAAAGCCATCGCGCAGCAACACTTCAAAATCCACTGCGCCGGCAAACGCTGTACGGCACAGCGTTTCATCGTTATCCGCAAAGCAGAGGTCACTGTAGCCCATGCGCGCGGCCAGTTCGCGGAAGATTTGCGTGTTCGGCTTGGCCTGGCCAACGGGTGCAACCGCGGGTTGGTTCAGCATCACATCGGTGTGGCCATAAGCCAGATGCACATCCCAATGCTCTAGCTGTGTGGTAGCGGGAAGGATGTAGTCGGCAAAATCGGCTGTGTCGGTTTGAAAATGCTCCAGCACCACGGTGAACAGATCTTCTCGTGCAAAGCCTTGCACCACTTTGCTGCTCTCAGGCGCGACGGCGACTGGGTTGCTGTTGTAAACGATCACCGCTTTGATTTGACTTCCAAATTCTGATGACGATGGACGTAACAAATCATCCCCAATCGTGCTCATATTGATCATGCGCGGCGTTTCCCCCGCGAGTAAATCAGGGCGGTACAGCCCCGCGCGATTCACCGGAAACATACCCGAAGAAGACAGAAGCACCCCGCCCGCTCGATGGCGCCACGCGCCCACCAAGGCGGGTAAGCACACAATAGCTCGCGCCGCATTGCCACCACCACGCACGCGCTGCATGCCGTAATTCAAGCGAATGGCCACAGGCTCGCCGCGCTTGGCTGCCTGCCCATACTCTCGCGCCAATTGGATGATTTGCGCCACTGGAACGCCACAGACCTGCGCAGCACGCTCTGGATTCCATAGCGAGGCACGCTCTTTCAATGCAGCCCAACCGAGCGTGTACTGTTCAATGTACTCATGATCGAGCCAATCGTTGTGGATCAGTTCATGCATAACAGCAAGCGCCAGCGCCGCATCTGTGCCGGGCAACAACTGAATATGCTCATGGCATTTTTCAGCCGTCTCCGTGCGGCGTGGATCAATACACCAAATCTTTGCCCCGAGACGCTTAGCCTCTTGCACATAGCGCCAAAAATGCAAATTGCTCGTGATCGAGTTGCTGCCCCAAATCACGATGAGCTTGCTCTCGGCGAAAAATTCCACCTTCATTCCCACCTTGCCGCCTAGCGTATGCACCAAAGCTTCTGTGCCAGCGGCAGAGCAAATCGTGCGATCAAGTTGCGAGGCGCCTAGCTTGTGAAAAAACCGCGCCGCCATGCCCTCGCTTTGCGCCAAGCCCATCGTACCGGCGTAGCTGTAGGGCAGGATGGCTTGCGGATCAATCTCAGCAATCGCTTTCAATCGTGCAGCGATATCGCTCAATGCTTCATCCCAAGTGACGCGTTCATACTGCCCCGTGCCCTTAGCCCCCACGCGCTTCATCGGATATAGCAAGCGCTCGGGATGATAGGTGCGCTCGGTATATTTGTTCACCTTTGCGCAGAGCGTGCCATGCGTGTGGGCATGCGCAGGATTGCCACGCACTTTGATGGCCACGCCATCCTGCACTTCCGTAAGAAAAGCGCAGGTGTCCGGGCAGTCATGCGGGCATGCGCCGCGAATTTGAATGGCAGTAGCGGACATGGTGAGCGTTGTCAATCTATAGGAACGGGATTACCCTCATGATACTGTGAGCTGTTCAGACATACCATCTTTGGCAATGAAGAATCTAAGCTCTCACTTTCCTGCATTGGCACTACTTGGCACGCTCTGCTTCACACCCGCATCCATCGCTCAGGATGGCGTAGGCAGAAGCAGCATCACCATCGGTCAAACCACAGCATTGACGGGACCATCGTCTGTATTGGCCTTGCCATTTCAGCAAGGCGCGAAGCTTTTCTTTGATCGCATCAATGCCAATGGAGGCATCAATGGCCGCAGCTTGAATTTGGTCAGCTTGGATGATGCCGGCAACCCAAATGCGAGCAAAATGAATGCGCAAAAACTGCTCAAAAGCGGCGTGCTTGTCATGTTTGGCAGCTATGGCTCGCCTCAGACAATTGCCATCAGCGAAGTCGCCAAAGACACCGACGCCATCGTGTTCGCGCCGATGGCGGCAGCAGATGAGCTTCAAGGGGCTAACTATCCCAATGTATATACGATGCGCCCCGGATACAGTGAAGAAGCATTGGCGATTGTTCGACACGCAGAAACCTTGGGTATGCGCAAGCTTGGCATCGTCTATGGTAATGATGCAGAGTCTCTTAGCGCCGTCGATGCCGCAGAACGAACCATGCACGGGTCGGGTGCCAACCTCGTCGGCAAAGCCAATTTGAACACTCTTGATCGTGTTTTGGCGAGTAAGCCGGAGTCCCTTCTCGTCGTAGGTACGCCGCTGGAAGCTGGTAAAGCTGTGCGCGACATACGCGCAAAAAATTTTCGTGGTCCGATTTATGGTTTTTCCAATACCGGCGAAAGTCTGCTGGCGGAGCAATTGGGCGCCGCGGGCGCAGGAGTGATATTGGCGCGGGTCACGCCGCGCTCTGACAATGCCAGAAGCGTTGTGGTGCGCGAGCTGATTCAAGACGCGCAAGCAGCCAAACTTCCCAAACCCAATGTTTATATGCTCGAAGGCTATATTGCAGCCCGCACTTTGGTTGAAGTGCTGCGCAAAGCCGGTCGTGATCCCAATCGCGCCAAGGTCAAGAAAGCCTTGGAAGCTATGACCGAATGGGATATGGGTGGTTTTCGCGTAAGTTTTGATGGTGGGCGCGTCGGCTCCAAGCTTGTTGAGCTTAGTCTGATCGATTCCTCAGGTAAGGTGCGGGAGTAACAGTTACTCACACTAGCTCATTGTCAGAATTGACAGTGATTTGCTTGCGCTGCGTGCGCACGCGGCCAAAATCATGTGTCATCTGTTGCCGTTGACAGATCCCAACATGAGAAACACGACATGAGTACACGCCGACACGCAATCGCATTCACCTTTGGCATGGCCAGTAGCAACCTTGCTTGGCCTGTTTTTGCTCAAACCGACGGCCCGCTCTTGCTGGGTCAGTCTGCGCCGTTGACCGGCCCAGCCGCCCAGTTGGGTATCCAGTTTAGAGACGGTGCCAATTTGTATTTCAATCAGGTCAATGCCAAGGGGGGCGTCAATGGTCGCAAGGTCGAACTGCGTACCCTTGACGATGGCTATGAACCCGAAAAGACCGCCGCCAACACCAAAAAATTCCTCGCAGATGATGTGTTTGCGCTGTTTGGCTACATTGGCACGCCGACCAGTCTGGCCGCCTTGCCATTGGCCACTGAAGCCAAAACACCATTTTTCGCGCCCTTTACTGGTGCCCAAGTGCTGCGCGAGCCCTTCAACCGCTACGCGATTCATGTGCGTGCGAGCTACTTTGATGAGACGGCAGCCATCGTCAAGCAGGCCGCCGCTGTGGGCATCAAGAAATTCTCTGTGTTCTACCAAAACGATGCCTATGGCAAGGCAGGCCTAGAGGGTGTCGAACGCGCTTTGAAGACGCTCAATTTGCCCATGACCTCAACCGGAACGGTTGAACGCAATTCTGTAGACATCAAAAAGGCAGTGGCCGACATCATGACGAAGCAACCTGAAGCCATCGTGCAGATCAGTGCCTACAAATCGTGTGCAGCCTTCATCCGCGAGGCGCGCAAAGCAGGTTTTGGTGGCACGTTTTATAACGTGTCCTTCGTCGGCACGCAAGCCCTGCTCACCGAGTTGGGCAAGGATGCGCGCGGCGTTGTGGTCAGCCAAGTCATGCCGTATCCCTACTCGGCAGGTACGGCGGTTGCCAGCGAGTTTCTGGAAGCACTCAAAACCGCGTCTGTCACTAACAAAGACCTAACTGCCAATTACTCCAGCATGGAAGGATTTGTGGCGGCGAAGGTGTTTGTCGAGGCCCTTAGGCGAGCTGGTCGCAATGCTTCACGAGAAGCGTTCATTGCAGCGGTGCAAAGTATTCAAAACGTCCAAATGGGCGGCTTTGCGTTGAACTTCGGGCCGAACCAGCACACCGCCTCTAAATACGTTGATTTGACGGTGCTCACCGATGATGGACGCGTACGCCGCTAAAACACCGTGCTATTTGCGCCAAAACGCGGGCGTCAATAGAACGAGCAAGCTGAGCAGTTCCAATCGCCCCAAGAGCATGGCAACAGTACACACCCAGGTTTGGAAGTCTGTCAGGACACCGTAGTTGACGGACGGCCCCACATCACCCAATCCGGGCCCGATGTTGTTGATGCATGCGAGAACAGCAGTGAACGATGTGACCACATCCAAGTCACTGAAGATCAAGACCATGGTCAAGGTCACCAAGGTCGCACCATAAATCATCATGAATGCAATCACACTTTGCATCACGCGGTCACTAACGGCCTGCCCGCCCAAGACGACAGGATTGACGACGTTCGGGTGCACGATGCGAACCAACTCACGGCGCGCCTGTTTGATCAGCAAGAGCAATCGAACCATTTTGATGCCCCCACCCGTCGAGCCCGCACAGGTGGCGAAGCAGCCCAACAAGATCATCAAAAGTGGAGCGAACAAGGGCCATTGCGCGTAATCATGATTGGCGAAACCGGTCGTCGTAGCAATCGATACCACGTGAAACGCAGTTTGGCGAAATGCTTGCGCAAAGGTCGGGTAAGTGCCGTGCGTCATGAGATAAGCGGTGATCAAGGCGATGCTTGAGGCCAGTGCAATGTAGAAGGCTCGAACTTCTGTGTTGCGCCAAAGCGGCGCGAGCGACCGCTGCCGCCAAGCGACAAAGTACATTACCAAATTGATCCCCGAGAGCAGCATGAAGACAATTGCCACGCCTTCAATCTGCGGGGAATTCCAGTGCCCAAAGCTTGCATCGTAGTTGGAAAAACCCCCCAAGCTCACAGTGGAACACATATGCAAAAAGGCATCAATCCAACTCATGCCCGCCCATCTATAGGCAAGGAAACACAGCAAGGACAGCAACCCGTAGGTCCCCCAAATGACGCGTGCGGTATCTGCAATTCGGGGGGTAAGTTTTTGGTCTTTCATGGGACCAGCTGACTCCGCCTTGTAAAGCTGCGAACCACCGACACCAAGCAAGGGCAAAATAGCAACCGCGAGCACGATGATGCCCAAGCCCCCCACCCACATCATGAAACAACGCCACACATTGACCGACAGCGGCAACGCATCCAATCCGCTGATGGCGGTCGCGCCGGTTGCCGTGAAAGCAGACATCGCTTCAAAATAGGCATTCGTCATGCTCAAGTTGGGCACCGCGAGCCACAGGGGCAAGGCACCAAACGCCGGCAACACCATCCACGTCATGCCTACTAAGATGAAGCCATCGCGCGGCTGGAGTTCACGGCGAAACCGGCGCGTGGTCAAACTCATCAGCAGGCCGCAAACCATCGTCACTGCGATGCTGCGCAAGAATGCGGACTCAGCGCGATCATGCAGGCTCAAAGCGAACGCTAGGGGCACGAGCATCAGCAGAGCGAAGAGCACTACCATACGACCCACCAGAGCAACAACAGCGAGGGCACCCATTAGAAGAACGTCGCGCTCACTTGAAACAGCTTTTCCACCTCGCGCACCATGCGCTTACGAGGCACGAATACGATGACATGGTCATTGGATTGCACCAATGTATCGTGATGCGCCATCAGCACTTGAGGTTTCGCATCTTCGCCAGCCTCACTGCCGTCGGCACGATGCAAGCCGCGAACAATCGCCCCGACCTGTGCGCCAAGGGGTAGGCCGATCTCTTCGATACGGCGGCCCGCCATGCGGCAGGTTTTATGGTCGCCGCGAACAATCGCTTCCATCGCTTCGGCGGCACCGCGCCGCAAGCTGTGCACGGCCTCCACATCGCCTCGTCGCACATAGGCCAGCAACTCACCAATGACCGCTTGGCTGGGGGAGATTGCGATATCAATCTGTGTTCCCTGCACCAAATCCGCATAGGCACGTCGATTGATCACAGCCAACACTCGGTGAGCGCCAAGGCGCTTGGCCAACAAGCAAGCCATGATGTTGTCCTCGTCATCACTGGTGAGCGACAGAAACAAATCCATGTCCTGCACGTTCTCATCGCCGAGCAACTCCTCGTCGGTGGAGTCGCCATGCAAGACCAAAACCTGCGCGGGTAACTGTGTCGCCAGATATTCACAGCGCTTGCGATCACGATCAATGATTTTGATCTGGCAACTGTCTTTGAGCTCTCGGGCGAGCCGCAAACCCACCTTGCCGCCACCGGCGATCATGATGCGGCGTACAGCGTGATCCCGCTTCCGAAGCGCTCCCAAAACCGTTCGGATATGCTCCGTCGCAGCTAGGACAAACACTTCGTCGCCGGGTTCGATCCTTGTGGCGCCACTCAAATCCGCAACGGCACTGTCTTGCCGATATATCGCAACGATCCGCATATCTAATCCAGGTACCAACCTCGGTATCTCAGAGAGACTGTGCTGCACCAAAGGGCCACCAGCGACCGCGCGCACTGCAATCAAACTCACCAGCCCGTGCGCAAACTCTAGTACCTGCAGCGCCTCCGGGTATTCAATCAACTTACGAATATATGCCGTGACGCTCTGCTCAGGGCAAATCACCTGATCAACAGCAAAGCCCTTTTTTCCAAGCAACACGCTGCCATTGTCGAATTCCGGGCTTCGCACGCGGGCAATCGTGGTGGGCACGTTAAACAGGTCATGAGCCACTTTGCAGGCAACTAAATTGGTCTCATCCATCGGCGCGCAGGCAATCAGCATGTCGGCATCAGCGATGCCCGCATCTTGCAACACGGAAGGCTGAATGCCATTTCCCACGACGCCACGCAGATCCATTCGCTCCTGCAAAGCGCGCAAGCGCTCGGGATCTGCATCAATGATTGTGATGTCGTTTTTCTCTGACAGCAAGCTCTCAGCCACGCTCTCACCAACACGGCCTGCGCCCAATATGACAATGTTCATTTTTTCACTTAATGGATCGAGAAGCTATAGCCTGTCTTGATTGTGTCTCGCGTTTCCTACAATCGGGTGTGGGTCAAACCCTGCAAAAACGCTTCACAACGCGCCAATTGCTCCAAGCTCACATATTCGTCGGGCTGATGCGCCTGCTGGATGGAGCCGGGGCCGCAGACAACGGTGTCGATACCTGCTCGCTTAAACAAACCCGCCTCCGTGCCAAAGGCCACCAGCGCCACATTGGCTTCGCCGCTGAGCTGCTTGGCAAGTCTAGTCACCGCATGCGACTCTGAGCCCAAGAAGCTGGGCACTGCGCAAATTTCTTCAAACTGAAAGCCTGCCTCAGATGCTACTAACTTCATAGCATTCTGCGCAGACTCTGCCTTTGCTAGAACCCGTTTCTGCATTAAAAGGACATCTGCAGTGGGCAAATCTCGAAATTCATAGTTGAACCACGCATCGCGCGGCACCACGTTGTCTGCGATGCCGCCTTGGAACTGCCCCACGCTCGCCGTGGAAAACGGCACGTCAAAGCCTTCATAGCGTGGCTCGCTGGTCTTCCACTCATCTGCCATGCTGCGAATGTGGCTCACGAGCTTCGCTGCCTCTTCAATCGCATTGACCGAATGCGGTGTGAGCGAAGAATGCGCCTCTTTGCCGCGCACGCAGCAGCGCCAGCGGTACACACCCTTATGCGCAATCGCCGGCACCATGCTGGTGGGCTCGCCTACGATGCAGGCCAGTGGCTGGATGCCAGCGTCTTTCATGTCCGCAAGCAATTCTTTCACGCCAAAGCAGCCCACTTCTTCGTCATAGGAGAGCGCATAGTGGATGGCGTAGGGCAGATCAGCTTCCAAGTACAACTTGGCTTGAGCGAGCGCACAGGCGATGAAACCCTTCATGTCTGCTGATCCTCTACCAAAGAGCTTGCCATCTTTCACCTGTGCGCTCAGCGGATCGAGCATCCAATCCTGCCCGTCCCAAGGCACGGTATCGGTGTGCCCACTCAAGATCAACCCCGCCGGTTTACCCGCACCTACCGTAGCAAACAGATTCGCCTTTGTCTTGTCTGCATTGAACGTCAACCGCACGTCTACCCCCAAAGCACGTAAATGATCTGCCGCCACGTCAATCAGCGGAAGATTGGTGTTTTGGCTCACCGTATTGATGCGAATGAGTTGCTGGGCGAGGGTGAGGCTGGCTGGCGAAAGGTTGTGTGGCATACCCTGATTCTCGCTCAGCGTAAAAGATTTAGACTGTGGGGCTACGTTGAAAGCCTGTTCCCATGAAAGTCATTGATTCCATCTTCACCCAAGCGGCGTCGATTGCCGCGGTTCGCCGAGACATCCATGCGCATCCTGAGCTTTGCTTTCAGGAAGTTCGCACCGCTGATGTGGTGGCGCAAAAACTCACAGAATGGGGCATTCCGATCCACCGCGGCCTAGGGACGACGGGCGTGGTGGGCATCGTGCACGGCAGGGATGGCGGCAAGAATCGCCTCGCGATCGGCCTACGCGCCGATATGGATGCGCTGCCCATGCAGGAATTCAACAGCTTCGCCCACGCAAGCAAGCACGCTGGCAAGATGCACGCTTGCGGGCATGATGGCCACACCGCGATGCTGTTGGCCGCCGCGCAGCATTTCGCTAAGCACCGCAATTTTGATGGCACGGTGTATTTGATTTTCCAGCCCGCCGAAGAAGGCGGGGGCGGCGCACGCGAAATGATCAAAGAGGGCTTGTTTGAAAAATTCCCCGTCGAAGCAGTGTTTGGGATGCACAACTGGCCAGGCCCGCAGGTTGGGCAGTTCTCTGTTAGTCCAGGGCCCGTGATGGCCTCATCCAACGAATTCAAGATCGTGTTTCATGGCAAGGGTGGTCATGCCGCCCTCCCGCACAATGCTGTTGATCCGATCATCATTGCCACCCAAGCAGTGCAAGCCTTCCAGAGCATCATCAGCCGCAACAAAAAGCCTGTCGAGGCAGGCGTCATCAGCGTGACGATGATTCACGCGGGCGAGGCCACCAACGTGATTCCCGACAGCTGCAAACTTGAAGGTACGGTACGCACCTTCACGACCGAGTTGATTGACCTCGTTGAAAAGCGTATGGAGGAAATTTCTGAGGGCTTGGCGGCGGCTTTCGGCGGCACGGTCGATTTTGAGTTTTCGCGCAACTACCCTCCCACCATCAATAGCGAAAAGGAAGCGTTGTTTTGCGCGGGCGTGATGGCGGAGATTGTGGGCGCGGGCAACGTGACGGCGCAGGAGCCCACCATGGGTGCAGAAGACTTCGCCTACATGCTGCAAGCCAAGCCAGGCGCCTATTGCTTCATTGCCAACGGCGATGGTGGCCACCGCGAAATGGGTCACGGCGGCGGCCCCTGCATGCTGCACAACCCAAGCTACGACTTCAACGATGATTTGATCCCGCTTGGCGCGACCTATTGGGTTCGATTGGCTGAAAAATGGCTTTCAGCGGCTGAATAGTCGTTTACCCTTATAAATTAAGCGCAATACGCTATAAATTTTGGAGCACTTTGTGATCCCTATTGTTCAAGCTTTCTCATCCAACTACGCGCAGGCTCGCATCAAGTTTCTGGAGGGGGCAGCAGAGGCAGGGCTGCGTACAGAGTCCTTCCCTCACCCTGACATCGGTCGAAACGGGGAAGTGTTAGCTATGGACGTCGCCCTCGACGGCGCGATCGATTCACGTTGCGTGCTCATCGTCTCCAGCGCGTGTCATGGCGTTGAAGGCTTTTGCGGTTCAGGTGTACAGGTGTTTGCCCTGCACGATGACGAGTGGCACGCTAAGGCCCGCAACGCGGGGGTGGCGGTGCTCTACATCCATGCGCTCAACCCGTATGGATTTTCGCACCTGCGGCGGGTGACCCAAGAGAACGTCGATTTAAATCGCAATTTTCAAGATTTCACTCAGCCACTGCCAGCTCATACGGCCAACGAAAGCTATGCCTCTCTGCACGATCTTCTGTTGCCGCATGTCTGGCCGCCTGCTCCTGAGAACATAGCACTCTGCGCAGATTGGATGAAGGCTAGGGCAAGAAGTGAATCAAAAAATGCGGATGAAGCCAGTGGCTTGCGTGCATTTCAGCAGGCCATCACCCGTGGCCAGTACGCACATGAAGATGGGTTGTTTTACGGCGGTTCAGCGCCCACTTGGAGTAACCGCACCCTGCGTCATGTTCTGCGCAGTTACGCGCATCGCTGTGGCAAACTAGCTTGGATTGACGTACATACCGGTTTGGGGCCCCGTGGCGTTGGCGAGCGCATCTTTGCCTGTCGTGATGATCCTGCGGCCTATCGTCGCGCCGTTGCCTGGTGGGGCAATCAAGGCAACCCAAGCGGCGAAACGCCAGTCACCAGCATCTACAACGGTTCATCGAGCTCCGCGTTTCTTACAGGGCTGATGTGGCAAAGCGCTTACGATGAAGCGCCCCAAGCTGAATACACCGCGATCGCCATGGAGTATGGGACGGTGCCCGTGAGCGACGTCCTTGACGCGCTGCGTGCCGACCATTGGCTGGCCAATCACCCCGAAGCACCAGCATCTCAAGCAGCAGAAATCAAGCAACAACTGATCAATGCGTTCTACATCGATACGGACGATTGGAAAGGGCAAATTGTCAGCCAAGCGAGACAAGCGATGTTTCAGGCTGTCAATGGACTAACCAGTTGATCACAGGATTCGCCGAAAGCGCGCAATTTCGAGCAGCCCATCAAAAATCAGGTTATCGACCAGCTCGACTTCGTCAAGACCCAGCCAAGGGTGCATCTTCCAACCGGCACCACCTGTCATGTAGAGCACAGGGTCTTGTCCACACCGGTTCTGCACATGATGACGCATGCGGCGCACAGCGCCCGCTATGGCATAGGTACCCCCACTGGTCAGCGCATCACTTGTGTTGGTCGGGAATTCAGTCACTTCCCCGGTGGGCACATG
>JANPAK010000336.1:0-2767 GCA_031429925.1 Variovorax sp. | reverse complement strand
CTGCGCTGCCACGTCTTCGTCATCCGTCACCAGCAAGCCGCCTTCACCGGAGTTGATGTGCTTGTAGGTTTGCGCGCTGTAGCAACCCACCTTGCCCCAGGTACCGGTAAATTTGCCGTCCCACTTGGCACCCATGGTGTGGGCGCAGTCTTCAATGATGGCGATGCCGTAGCGGTCGCAAATGGCACGCACCGCTTGCAAGTCGGCAATGTGGCCGCGCATGTGTGAGAGCAAAAACACTTTTGCGCCGCTGGTAGCTGCCTTGCGCTCCAGGTCGGCCATGTCGGTCATGTAGTCAGCACTGGTTTCAACCAACACCGCCTCAGCGCCGGCATGGGCAATCGCGCCAGGCACAGGCGATAAGGTGAAGGTGCTGGTCAACACCTTATCGCCCGCCTTCACGCCTAGCGCCTTGAGGGCAATAAACATCGCCGCACCGCACGAGCTGACGGCCACGCAGTACTTGCTGCCCACGTATGCGGCGTAGTCTTGCTCAAGCAAGGCAGGCTCGGGGTAACCGGAACCCTGTTCGCCATAGCGGTGCAGGCGGCCAGAACGCATCAGCGCCACCGCCCGCTCAATCGCTTCTTCGGCAATTGGCTCGGGATTGCTCAGGTCTTTGCTGAACCACAAACCATCTGGCGCACTGGCGGCCCTGGTGGTGGTGGATGTGGTCAAGGTTGCGGACATGGCTGAAAGCTCAATGCTGGTGACCAGCCAGCGTGCCGAGCTCAAATGACTCTTGCGGGTAGTACTTCTTGAGGCGAATATCACCCGTTCGGGCATGGCCTTCCATGCCTTCAAGTCGCGAAATTCTGGCCGCCACTTGTCCCACTTCGCGGCTGGCGCCGCGCGTCAGGCGCTGGTAGGTCACGGTTTTGATGAACTTGCCGACGCTCAAACCGCCTGAATAGCGCGCAGCGCCACGGGTCGGCAAAATGTGGTTGGGACCAGCACATTTGTCGCCGTACGCCACGGTGGTTTCTTCGCCCAAAAACAATGAGCCGTAGTTGGTCAGCTTGGCTAGCCACCAGTCAAGGTCTTTCGCAAAAACCTGCAAGTGTTCAGGAGCGTACTGATCGCTGATACCAACCAACTCTTCGCGACTACCCACCAAAACAACCTCGCCGTAGTCACGCCAAGCCGCAGTCGCCGCGTTGCGGGCCAGCTCGGGCAGAGCGGCAATGACGGACGGCATGATCTCGATCACCTTCATCCCTAGGTCACGCGATGTTGTGTACAACCAAACGGGTGAGTCCGGGCCATGCTCAGCCTGACCTGCCAAATCTGCTGCTACCAGCTGCACGTCTGCTGTGTCATCGGCAATGATCGCGGACTCCGTCGGGCCGGCCACCACATCAATGCCAATGCGACCAAACAACGTGCGCTTGGCTTCGGCGACGAAGCGATTGCCAGGGCCAACAATGACGTCGGCAGGCTTCGGCGCGTACAAACCATAAGCCATGGCTGCGATACCTTGGACACCGCCCAGCGCCAACACGATGTCGGCCCCGCAAAGCTTCATCGTGTGCAAGATGGCAGGGTTCACGCCTGCATCTTTGTGACCCGGTGAAGTTGCCACGATGTTCGGTACACCCGCCACCTTGGCGGTGCACACACTCATGATGGCGGACGCAGCGTGCGCGTACCGACCGCCTGGTACGTAGCACCCTGCAGTATTTACTGGAATGAGTTTTTGTCCGGCAATCAGCCCATCAATCAATTCAACTTCAAACTCATGCAGCGACTCTCTCTGGCGCAGAGCAAAGTCTTTTACCCGAGCGTATGCGAAAGCGATGTCGTCCTTCACGCCCGTCGATAGCTTGCTTGACGCACTTGCGAGATCGTCCTCGCTCACCACAACGCTGCCATGCCATCCGTCAAAGTCACGCGCATATTTTTCGACTGCATCTCGGCCATTTTTTTGGATATCGGTGAGCAGACGCTGAACAGTCTCGGCAGTCGCGTTGTCAATCTCGTCTTGCGGGGGAGTTGCCTTCTTTAGATACTCGATCGTCATAAAACTCTTTCAAACATTGAACCCGGGCTCAACCGCGGCCCTTCCAGGGCACAACACGGCGTTCAACAAAGCGGACCAAATGGTCAAAGGCATAGGCAATGAACGCAATCACCACAATCCCCATAATGACGATATCCGTTTGCAAAAACCTGGACGCTGACAAAACGGTGTACCCCAAGCCAGACGTGGCGGCGACCATTTCTGCGGCCACCAGCGTTGTCCAGCCAAAACCGATACCGACACGCATGGCGGTAAAAATTTCTGGCATGGCAGACGGCAAAATAACCATGCGAACCACTTGCCAGCGGGTGGCACCAAACGAGTAGGCCGCATGAATCTGCTCAATGGCGGCCGACCTGACGCCCGCACGCGCGCCCAAAGCCATCGGTGCGAGAACCGACAAGAAAATCAGCAGCACCTTGGACAACTCGTCAATACCAAACCAGATGATCATCAATGGCAGGTAAGCCAGTGGCGGAATCGGGCGGTAGAACTCAATTGGCGGGTCAAAAATGCCGCGTGCAACCGGGCTCATGCCCATGGCAATGCCCAGCGGAATCCCGATCACACAGGCCAGCAAGAACGCGCCAAAAACCCGCAGCGTGCTGACCCAGGTGTGCTCCCAAAAACTGACGCCCGTAAAACCGTCTCTGAGCATGGTCACAAATGCGTCGATCACGGCCATCGGGGAAGGCAGGAAAAGAGGCTTGACGAAACCGGCATAGGTCACAAACCACCAGAAAAAGA
>JANPAK010000335.1:0-6504 GCA_031429925.1 Variovorax sp. | reverse complement strand
CAAATGACCATGAAAAAAGCCCTTGGCATGAGCCAAGGGCTTGATAGAGGATGATCAATCAGCGGGAATAACCGGTGTAGCCGATACTCACGCTGGTGCCGTAGTGCGGACCGTGGCGCTGATGCGGGTAAGGACGGGTCTGGTAGCGAGGCGCATACACGACTGGCGCCGCCTGCACGAAGATGGGTGCAGGACGAACGTAGACCCGTGCAGGCTGGACATAGGTCGTGTAGCTCTCCAAGATCACAGGCTGCA
Organism: Variovorax sp.; assembly: GCA_031429925.1. Classification (GTDB taxonomy): domain Bacteria; phylum Pseudomonadota; class Gammaproteobacteria; order Burkholderiales; family Burkholderiaceae_C; genus JANMDU01. The sequence continues at coordinate 6,249 of JANPAK010000335.1, read as the reverse complement.
CGTAGACGGGCGCTTGCGTCTGTGGACGCACGATCACTGGCGCAGGAGCCGGCATCGGTGTCGGTTGAACCGGCTGGCCGCCGACTGGCGTCACTTGCAGGCTCACAAACGGGCCTGGATCCTGTGGCAACTGCACTTGGTACTGTTTGCCATTGAACTCATAGACCACGTTGTAGGCGACAGGCTTGTTTTCGTAGACGGTTTGGGTGCTGCAGCGCTGAACGTTCTGTGTACTGGCCTGCTGCTGGCCGCCTTCGATCTTGTCGCCCAAAATAGCGCCGCCAAACAGGCCGAGTGCCGTCATGGCTGCGCGACCACTGCCGTTGCCCGCCGCGTTGCCGACTGCGCCACCGGCGATGGCGCCAACTAGTGCACCAGCGCCAGACTTTTGTGGGCTAGAGGTCGTCACTTGCTCGTTGGAGCAAACTTGACGCGGCACGGCCACTTGGTGAATCACCGGCGTCGTTGAAAGCACGCGACCCTGCTCTTGAGCCATAGCATGACCAGCCATCGCGCCAGCGGCGACCGCAGCGCTGAGTAAAGCCACATAATTTGTAGAGTTCATTACAGTTTCTCCAAGAATAACTTCTCGCCTATTGGCGCTATCTCAACGCCGCGCGGTGGACGTGCGCCGACACAATCTGAGCGGTTTGAATGTAAAGCTGTATAAAGGTGCCTGGTGAACTGTCACAAAATGTGTTGCTTACGGTGCGGCAAGGCTCAATTCGGCTCGTGGAGACCACTTATCTCCCGCTGGGACGGCTTTGGCCGCACCCAAGAACAGCCGGTCCGATGTCAGGCCCTGGCTCGCGAGGTAGTCGCGAACCGCCACACCTCGCGCCAAGGCCAGTTCTTGCATGGCTTGCTCTGTCACCGGCAAACTGGCCAGCAGCAGTGCCTCCATCTCAGCAACCGGAAGGTCTTTGGCCATACCAATGGCATTGCGAGGCTTGGGCACATCGGACCGCCTATAAACCTCTTTGATCAGAATGGCGTATTCGGCATCGCTGACGGTTAAAGCTGCCGTGGCCGTGCCGGCCGCATTGCCGGTCGCCAAAGTACTGCGCCGCTTTTCGGCCGCTACCAAGGATTTGAGGCGTTCTTTTTTGTAACCCTCACGCTCGACGTCAAGGTTCGCTTGCCCGACAACGGTCATTTTCAGGGAGGGCCGATCTTGCAGGGCTTTCACCACCTTCACGAGCCCGGGGTTGGCCTGCACAGATAACGCGGCACTGCCTGGCGCAAAGCCGATCTGACCCAGCTCCTCGCCACCGCCACCAAACGCACCCGCCAGCAAAGAGAAAGGCGATGTGATCGCTTTGACGACTAAATTGATGATGAGCTTGAAGACGATGCCACCCACAGAAAACTGGGGGTCATTGAGGGAACCACTGACGGGAAGATTGATGTCAATCACGCCATTGCGATCGGCGAGCAATGCCACCGCGAGCTTGACCGGAAGACTGTTGGGCGCACCTTCAACTTTTTCACCAAACCTCAGCTGGCTGAGCACGATGTTGTTGCTGGCCTCTAAGCGCCCATCAGGCTGGATTTGGTATTTCACATCCACGCTGAGCTTACCGCGCTCAATGCCATGTCCGGCGAACTTCACGCTGTAAGGCGAGAGTGGCGCAAGCTCCAAATCACGTACTTTGCCAGTGATATCCAGCGCGATGGGCTGCGCAAGTGGGTTCAGTTTGCCCAAAATTTCCAGCGATGCTGTGCCCTCAGCTTTCCCGCGCAGCTCCAGATTTGCCATTTGAACTGTGCCTGCGACTGGCTGCGAAGAAAACGCACCCAGCAACCCGGTGAGCTCGCTCAGATTAGCGGCGTAATTGGGTTTAATGAAGCGGTCTGAGAAAAAAACCTTGCCATTGGTCAGGCTGATCGCGCCAACTTTGATCATCGGCTCCAATCCGCCAGGCACCGTGCTTTTCGGCGCGTTTTGGCTGGTAGACCCTGTAGAATCTGCGCGAATTGCTATTGAATTCGTAGCAACTGGTGTGTTGCTGGTAACAGTGGCGCTGGCACTGGCAGTATCAGTGGTGGTTGCGCCGCTGCTACTGGATTTAACGATGTCCTGCAGGTTGATACGCCCTTGTTCGCTGAGCAATATTCGCGCAAAGAAATCAGTCAACGCCACCTCGCCAACCTCCACCTTGAGCGCTGCGGCCGGGCTCACATCGACCGAAAGTGCCCGCAGGCTCAAAGCCGACCAACTTAATAACTCATCGCCAGTCACGGCCCCCGACGACGCGGCCAGTGCAGCACCGCGAAGTGTCGTTTGGAGCTCCGCCGCCAACACGTCTCCATCAAGTTTGAGTTGCATGCCCTGCGGTGTTTGCGCAGCCTGCACCTTGCCGGTGTAGCTCATCTCCAAGCGCAGGACATCGATATTGAGGGCATCACCGAAATACGGCTCCAGCGCATGCACAGGAATGCGAGACAGCTTGGTATCCAACTGCATCGCCAGGGGTGTCAGTGCAAGTTGGCCAGTGATGTCGATCTTGCCAATATCGCCAGCGGTAAGGCTCGCACCTTCTCGGTTGGGGGCTACGCCAGCAGTGAGCAAGACGGGCATGGGCCGAACAGCCAGCTTATCGCCATCGAGTTCAAAACCAGAAATGCGGGCTTTAATCTGCTGAAGATCCAAACTGACGACCTTACGGGAGCCCTCCACTGGCGCACGATCAACGAAGCCCAATTGCGGCGCATCAAGACTAATTTCTGAGACACGAACCTTCCAAGCCGAAGATGCTGCATTTCCCTTCGCAGGCGCGGGAGGTGAGGACAGGTTGCTCGCGGGTCTGAGCCAGTCCTGCACCATCCATCGGCCATTCGCATCGCGTTCAATTTTGGTTTGCAAGCCGACAGCACTGATTTTTCCCATGCTGGCGGTCGAACCTACGAGATCCACTTGGCCATTTTCAGCGCTCAACAGTTTGAGCTGCGCAAGCCTTGTGCTGCCTTGTGTGACCAACACATTGGCCACTTGCGCCTTGGGAAGCGTGATCTGCAGCGCCTCTTTTTGCGCACCTCGCGCAGCCTGCCAGAGCACGCCCGCTTGCAGATCCGCAAGGCCCGTTAGCGCTGGCGTGAAGACGCCGTTGATATAAGGTGCCAGCGCAGCCAATTGCAGGCCAGACAACTGCGCTGTCACACTCGCTTGAATATCTGTTGCCGTGCCACTGAATGTCAGGCTGGCTCGCTCGACGCTAGTGCTGCCCTCAAAAACAATGGGGAGTGGTTTGTCAACGGCAAAAGGCCATCCAATCTGATGTGCCTCTAGCTTGAACGATTGAGCCACCAACTTAGCACGCGGTGAAGTTGTCTGGTCAGTCCAAATGATCGAACCTTCAGTCACCATGAGGCTTTGAATGCTAATTTCCCAGGGGGTACCCGATTTTGCGGCGTCTGCACCGGCCACCGACTTAACCAATTGCTTTGTAGGTGGGCCTGAGCTGCCAGCGAGCAAATTCAGTTGGCCAGCCGCATTTCGTGATACTTGCAATTGCGGCGCCTGCACCATCACCGATTCGATCGCCACTCTGCCCGTCAGGGGCTGGACATCCTGCGCCCGTACGACCAAGGAACTTAAGGAAAGCAACGGCGCTCGGTTAAAGTCTTGCAACACCAAGTTGTCAGCTTGCATCTGGCCCGTGATCCGCACGGCGGGTTGAGGACTTTGCTCAAATGACACATTCAGATTTGCACCAAGCACCGCGGCCACCAGCTTGATTGGCATATTCGCCGGCAGATACTTCAAGTACGGCGCCAAATCGAAAGTGCGAATCGAAATAGTTGCATCGGTCTTGCGCGTTTGCACAAAGGGCGTGGTCTCTCCAGTGCTGTCAAAGCGGCTGCCGTTGAGGTCAAACGCCAAGCGCGGCTGGGTCTTCACCTGCCTTTGCGCAGCCAGTGTGCTCAAAAAGGGCAAGCTCAGATTCAAGTCCCTGATTTGGTGCTTGGTGCCCACAGGGCGATCGTCAAACATCACGGCCACGTCCCTGAGCGCGATGTTGTAGATCGCAAATTTCGGCAGCGCTTCGCCACTTTTTTCAGCTTTAGGTTGAGAAGCTATCTTGGCAAGAATGTCGTCAAAATCGTACCTGCCATCGCCCAGATGGGCGAACTGCCCGCGAACACCTTCAATCTGAACGCTATCAATCACTGGCGCCATGCGCAGCAGGCTTTGCAGTTCGGCATCGACATAGGCACGGCCCACGCGCAGCTGCTCCGCCTGCCCGCTCGCGCCGCCCACGACAAGGTCGCGCAACTCCAACTCCAGCGTCCATGGTTTGAAATCGACCGATCCCATCGTCACCGATCGACCCAACTGCTGAGATGCGATTTTCTCAACCTGAGATTTGAGTAGCGGCGGCACGGCCAGCCATGCGATGCCCCAAAGCGTCAGCGTCGCGCCTAATGCATAGGCGAAACGTTTGAGCCATCGACGAACAGGCGTGAGCGCAATAAGGGGTGTTTGCATGGCTTCATTGTGCTTCATGCGGGGCGTGTTTGACGCTGAGGCAGATCACAATTGACAAGGCCAAAAGTAAGCCCGGTGAAATCCGGTCTGAAACCGTCATCCAACCGGGCCCGGTGGCTCAGCAAGGCTGCATGCCACCTCAAAACGCTGATGGCGGAGTTTGATGTCCGGTCAGCAATGCGGGCAAAGAATTGCCTGCAGGGGGGTGTCAGAATGCTCTGACAGTTTGTACTTTACATCGCTTTAAATGGGTGCGCTAGTGATTTTTTTCTATGGCTATCGCGCCATGGTTTCGTGCGCTCTATGAGAAAAAGTTTGCAATAGTGCTTGCAAAAAAAGCCGCATCGATGGAGAAAAAAAAGTTGCGCCGCGCAAAAAACAAAAAGCCAGCCGAAGTGAAATGACTCAGAAGCTGGCTATGATGGGTTCAAGTTGGTAAAACTTGAGAAAAATATGAAAAGATTTGGTGCCCAGAAGAGGACTCGAACCTCCACGACTCTCATCGCTAGTACCTGAAACTAGTGCGTCTACCAATTCCGCCATCTGGGCTAGTTCAGAGAGAAGGATTGTATATTAAAGCGAATCAAAATTTCGTAACCGGTGCACATAGCGCCGCGATCAGCGAAGAAATAGAAGGTACCGTGCAAGGCCACCGCGATGGCCACGGATTTGTGCAACGCGATGATGGTGAGGGTGATGTCTATCTACCTCCCAACGAAATGCGTGCGGTGTTGCATCGCGATCACGTCAAAGTGCGCATCGTGCGCCAGGATCGTCGAGGTCGACCAGAAGGTCGTGTCACAGAAATATTAGAACGCCCCAAAGGCCCAATCATTGGCCGCTTGCTGCAAGAAGGCGGCGTGTGGCTCGTCGCGCCAGACGACAAGCGCTATGGCCAAGATGTGCTCATTCCCAAAAGCGGCACTGGCAACGCCAAGACCGGTCAAGTTGTGGTTGTTCAGCTCACCGAGCCACCGTCACTGTACGGCCAACCTGTGGGCCGCGTGACCGAGGTTTTGGGCGAGATGGACGACCCGGGCATGGAGATTGAGATCGCCGTGCGCAAATACAGCGTGCCGCATGTGTTCTCCGACGCCACGATGGATGAAGACCGCAAGCTGCCCGACAAAGTGCGCCCTCAAGACAGAAGAGGCCGAGTTGATTTGACGGATGTGCCGCTGGTCACGATTGACGGCGAGGATGCACGCGATTTTGACGATGCTGTGTATTGCGAGCCAGCTAAAGTGGGGCGCGGCAAAGGCTGGCGTTTGCTCGTTGCAATTGCCGATGTCTCGCATTATGTGCAGACTGGTGCGCCGATTGATGTGGATGCCTATGATCGAGCAACCAGCGTGTATTTCCCGCGCCGCGTGATTCCGATGCTGCCGGAAAAACTCTCCAATGGTCTGTGCTCGCTCAACCCAAGTGTCGAGCGATTGTGCATGGTCTGCGACATGCTCGTCACCGCGCAAGGCGATGTACACGCATATCAGTTTTACCCCGCTGTGATGTTTAGCCACGCACGCTTCACCTACACAGAAGTCGCAGCCATCTTGGCCAATACCAACGGCATTGAAGCCAAGAAGCGCGCAGCCAGTGGCTTTGAAAGCGTGCCGCATTTGCTGAACTTAGCCGATGTCTACCGCGCTCTGCTCACCGCACGCGGCACACGCGGCGCGATTGATTTGGAGACTGTCGAAACGCAGATCGTTTGCGATGAGAGCGGGCGCATCGAAAAGATCGTGCCGCGAACCCGCAAT
>JANPAK010000334.1:0-7602 GCA_031429925.1 Variovorax sp. | reverse complement strand
CCACACCGATCAGGCGGGTGTTTTCAAATGGAATGTAAGGGTGAAAAATGCCCATCGCATTGCTGCCGCCGCCCACGCAGGCGACAACAGCATCGGGCTGTTTGCCAGCCTGCCCCAAATGCCCCGGCATCTGCTCGATGCATTCCTTGCCAATGATGCTCTGGAAATCGCGCACCATCATCGGGTAAGGGTGCGGGCCGGCCACGGTGCCGATGATGTAGTAGGTGTTGTCCACATTCGCCACCCAATCGCGCATGGCTTCGTTCAGCGCGTCTTTCAGCGTCTTGCTACCTGATTCCACGGGAATCACCGTTGCGCCCAAAAGCTTCATGCGATAAACGTTTGGCGACTGACGTTTCACATCTACGCTACCCATGTAAACCACACATTCGAGGCCATAGCGGGCGCAGATCGTGGCTGTTGCCACGCCATGCTGTCCAGCGCCGGTTTCTGCGATCACGCGTGGTTTTCCCATGCGCTTTGCAAGCAGTGCTTGGCCAATCGTATTGTTGATCTTGTGCGCGCCGGTGTGGTTGAGATCTTCACGCTTGAGGTAAATCTGCGCGCCACCCATCTCTCTGCTCATGCGAGCTGCGTGATAGACCGGAGAAGGGCGACCGACGAAATGCGCCAGCTCATAGTTGAATTCGCGGATGAATTCGGGATCGTCTTTGTAAAGAGCGTAGGCGTCTTTCAGCTCTTCAATGGCGTGTGACAAAGTTTCAGAGACGAAATTACCGCCATATTTGCCGAAGTGTCCGGCGGCATCCGGGTATGAATAAGGTTTCACTTTTAAGACTTTGCGATGGATTCATCGGCGCAGCGCACCGCTGCGATGAATTGATTGATCTTTTCCGGGTCTTTGAGTCCTTTTTGCGTCCCTCCACCGGGAGCATCCAGCTCAACGCCCGAGCTCACATCCACGGCCCAAGGCCGCACGCGCTCAATGGCTCCGGCCACGTTTGCTGGTGAGAGCCCACCAGACAAAACGATCCGAGAGCTTGCGTTTATTGTGGGATGTGACCACGGAATCGATGTCCAATCAAAAGTCTTGCCACCGCCGCCATAGCCCTCAACATGGGCATCCACCAAAATGGCTTGAGCTGCAAAGTAATCTTGGCAGAATTTTACCAAGTCAAAGCCTGCTTCGCCACCGAGCGGAATTCGCGCTGCGCGCATGAAGGGTATTTGCGTAGCTGCGCATTGCTCGGGGCTCTCATCGCCATGAAATTGTAAGAGAAAGCGAGGTGAAGCCTTTAACAAGTCTGTGCGAGATGCTATCAAATTCGTAGTGTGTTCGTTGACGTAAAGTAGAACAGGCGTCACAAACGCAGGCAGCCGCCTCGCCAGCTCGCAAGCCCGCGCATAGCTCACAGCCCGTGGGCTCTTGGCATACAGCACAAAACCGATCGCGTCAGCGCCTGCTTCAACGGCAGCATCTACATCCGCTTCTCGGGTCAGGCCGCAGATTTTGATACGTGTACGCCTGGGGGTGGTGGAGATGGCTTCAGTCATGAGAATTGTTAACCTCAGCAATGTTCAAAGCGAACCTATAAATGCCGCGCATGGGCAAACAGAGGTTGGTGTTGAAACGACGGAAGTGAAGCATCAAAAATCCCTTTTAGCAAATGTCTAGCGCACATTATCACCCTGACCAAGATACACTGACCGAGCGATATTGGTGGTGAGTCTATTGTCTCGTTTACAATAAGACTTCTTTGATCGCACCGGCTTTAGGAGAGGTGGATGAGCGGTTTAAGTCACACGCCTGGAAAGCGTGCGAAGGGTCAAACTTTCCGCGGGTTCGAATCCCGCCCTCTCCGCCAGCACTTTAAGTTATGCCTTTCAGGGCACGATTTGAGGCCTCTACCGGCATTTTTGCTTCCGTAAGGCTATTACATTTCAGGCCATGCGAGCCGCTCCCCATTTTGCCGATGCAGACGATGCGGCCTTAAGCGACGGTCAGCATGGGTCGCTCATGGATGAATGGGTGCAAGAGCGCTTGGCGCAAGATTTCATGCGCAATGCTGCTGCCACGCTGCGTTTCGGCATCGTGGTTTTGGTACTGATGTTGTCGTTACTATGGCGCCATGTCGACACGACGAGCTTGTCTCTCTGGGCGGTGCTCGGCGTGTTTGTGTTGTCTTATCGGTACTACACGGTGCGCGTCTTCCAAACGTTGATGCACAAATTGGTGATTGACGGAAACACCGCAGACATTTCCGGATTCTTTCGGCGCCACGGATGGAGTTGGCCCGCTAGTGCCATCATGTTTGCCCTACCTGTTTTTTTGTACCATGAGAAGGTGCCCCCGGAGGCGGAGTACCTTTGCCTGATGATGCTGGTCGGTATGGGGACAACAAGCGCGGCACTGATGTCCGCTAATTTGAAGTGCCAGAGGGCGTTTTCACATGCGCTTTGCGCGACCATGCTGCTCGCCATTGCGGTCCACTGGTATAGCCTATGGCCAAAAGCGCCGACCGGTGAATTATTGGTGTTCCTGATGTTGATTTTGCTGTTTTGGTCGCTGATACTTTATCTGGGTGAGCATTTGCATGTGCTGCAACGTAGCGGCTTCACAGCGCTTTTCCGAAACGAGCAGCTGATTCGGTCGCTACGGCATCAAACCCTTGCTGCGAATGAGGCGGTTCAGCTCAAAAACAACCTGCTTGCGAGCGCGACGCATGACTTACGGCAGCCCGTACACGCACTCGCCTTTTATGCAGATTGGCTGCGCAATGAGCCACAATTGGCTGCTAACGTGATGCCCAAAATTCTTGCAGCAACGGACTCTGTCAACACGCTTTTTAACAGCCTGTTTGACTTTGCTCGTATCGAATCAGGCGCAATTACGATCACCATCGGGGATGTCGATTTTGCTAAGTTGGTGGATGAGATGGTCGTGCAATTTGCTCCCGCTGCCGAAAAGAAAGGCTTGTCTCTCAGCGCTGAAGGACACGCGGTGATGGTTCGAAGCGATCCAGTATTACTGCGGCGCATTGCTTCCAACCTGATTGCGAATGCGATCAGATATACCAATGACGGCGGCGTTCACATCACGGCCAAGACCTTGGGCGAAAGCGTGTTGTTCGAGGTCAGTGACAGTGGCGTTGGCATCTCGCCCGAGCACCTACCTAACGTCTTCAAAGAGTTTTATCGTGCACCCGGGCATACCGGCACGGCGGACAGCTTTGGTTTAGGTTTGGCCATTGTGCAACGTTTGTGTAAGGCGCTTGGCCACAATGTCATGATCCACTCCACAGTGGGGAAGGGCACGTGTTGCACCATTGAGATACCCGTGGCACATCCAAATCAAAGCTCAAGGCTAAACGCCTCCGCGCCGCTCGCGGGCTTGGACCAACCGCCTGGGTTAAATGTGACCGCGTGAGCGAGCCCAATGAACCGCCTGTGATCGGTTCTTGACACCAATGCGACGGAATAGTCGCCACAAGTGAACCTTGACGGTGTGCTCGCTGATTTCCATGCGCTCAGCGAGATCTCTGTTGCTCAGACCATGATCCAGAAACTTCAGCAGCTCTCGTTGCCGCCGCGAAAGCTTGTCGCCGTTGGGTAGCTCACTGTCACCGATCTCACTATCCGGTGACACCAATGCTCGGAGTGCCTGCGACAAGTGCGCGGCGCCAGACGACTTTTCGAGGTAAAGATCAGCGCCGGCATCGATGCTCAGAACCTCAAAATCAGCCGCTGGCGACGCCGAGAGAACGACAATAGGAACTTTAGGAAACAGAGCACGCATTTCACGTACACCGGACACGCCATGGGTATCCGGCAGCTTCAGATCAAGGCAGAGCAAATCGGGCTCACCCATTTCCTGTACTTTGGCTTGTATTGGCGCTAGCCGATCAAGCTCAACGATCGTCGCTTCGGGCGACAAGCGCCGAAAGAGCATCACGACAGCCTCGCGCATCAACGGATGATCATCAACAACGTAAATATTCATTCACTGCCCTGCGGTGCTGCAAGCCCCATTAGTAATTCAATCCCATCGCCTGCTTCACTTCGTTCATGGTCGATCGCGCAACAAGCTGAGCGCGCTGGCAGCCAGCATCGACAATTTCTCTGACCCATTGCGGCCTGTCAACATAGGGTTTGGCACGAGCGAGCATTGGTTGCTGTTCGGTAAGAATAGCATCACTCACCGTCTTTTTACATTCTATGCATCCAATACCCGCAGTCGTGCAGCCTTCAGTGACCCATTTTTTTCGCGTGTCATCTGAGTAAACCAAATGAAACTGCCAGACTGGGCATTTGGCCGGATCACCCTTGTCGGTGCGCTTGACCCTCGCCGGGTCGGTGGGCATTTCCCGCACCTTTTTGGTGATACTGGCTGCATCTTCGCGGATACCAATGGCGTTTCCGTAGCTTTTGCTCATCTTGCGCCCGTCTAGGCCGGGCAGCTTGGAGGAAGCTGTTAGCAAAACATCGGGTTCGATCAAAACCACCTTGCCTTTGCCCGAGACAAAAGACGTAAGCAATGCCTTGTCGCCCGCACTCATCGCTTCAAACTTGGTCAAAACTCCCGGTAGCTTGGCAAGAACGGTCTCGTCTCCTTGCTCAGTGCGCTTCTTCGACATGCTTCTGATGTAGCGCGCATCGTCTTTGGGTAAACTTTCCAAAATCGCTGAAATTTTTGCTTCGTCAGTCCTGCGGCGTCCGTACAGATCATTGAAACGCCGCGCCGCCTCGCGCGTGAGCTCGACGTGACTGGCTTGGTCCTCCCCTACTGGTACGTAGTGGGCTTTGTAGATCAGGATGTCTGCCGCTTGCAGCAAGGGATAGCCTAAGAACCCATAGGTGGCTAGGTCTTTGTCCTTGAGCTGCTGCTGCTGGTCTTTGTAGGTAGGCACGCGCTCGAGCCAAGACAGGGGCGTGCCCATGGCGAGCAGGGTGAACAGTTCAGCATGTTCAGGCAGGCGGCTTTGCAGAAACAAGGTGCACTGCTCAGGATCAATGCCCGCAGCCAGCCAATCGATCACCATTTCATACACGGAGGCTTCAATCACCTCGGGATTTTCATAGTGCGTGGTCAGCGCATGCCAATCTGCAACGAAATAGAAACATTCCATCTCGCTTTGCAGCCGTACCCAGTTTTTCAGCGCACCGTGGTAATGCCCGAGATGCAGCGCACCGGTCGGGCGCATGCCAGAGAGAACGCGTTTTTTGTCTGTCATGGGTCTCAGTGCGAATCAACTGGCGATCAGCCGGATGGGGGTCAAGAGAATATCGAGCAGGCCGTATGTTAAGTTCATTAAGGGTCGCATCCAAATTGTGCTTGCGATACCGCTGACGACCAAGGCCATCACAATGAAAAAACCAAACGGCTCGATGCGAGAGAGTGGTTGGGAAAAGCGATAAGGCAGTAGTGCGACAGCAATGCGCCCACCGTCAAGGGGAGGAATGGGGAACAAGTTGAATACGAACATCACCACATTGACCAGCATACCGGCCTTGCACATCGCTAAGAAGAACTTTTCATTCAACCCGATGATTTGCAAGACATAAAACAAAATGCCCCACAACAAGGCTTGCAAGAGATTGGAGCCAGGGCCTGCGAAGACGACCCATACGGTATCTCTGCGGGGGTTGCGCAGGGCATTGAAATGTACGGGTACGGGCTTGGCGTAGCCAAAAAGGAAGTTGCCACCGGTAGCAAAATAGAGCAACAAAGGCATTGCGATCGTGCCAATAGGATCAATGTGCTTGATGGGGTTGAGCGTGACGCGGCCGAGGCTGTAAGCGGTTTTGTCACCGAAGTAGAGGGCGGCATAGGCGTGCGCGGCCTCGTGAATCGTGATGGCGAAGATCACGGGCAGGGCGTAAATCAATACGGTTTGGATGATGTTGTTGAAGTCCACAAGCGATTGTCTCAGACTAAGCGGGCACAAACCGCCAATGCCGGCGTCAAACCCCCAAGCGCGAGGGGTCACCACGCCCAAGGCGCAGGATTTCTGGCGAATCGCCTGTTAAATCCACCACCGTGGTCGGCTCACTTGGGCAGGCACCGGCGTCGATCACGCAGGCAATCAGTTTCTCATAGCGTTGCCTGATATCTTGCGGGTCATGCAGGGGCTCGCTTTGACCAGGTGGGATCAGGGTGGTGGCCAGCAAAGGCGCGCCATGAATCTCTAGCAAGGCTTGTAGGGCTGGGTGCTCTGGCACCCGCAAGCCAATGGTCAGACGCTTGGGATGCGAGAGACGACGCGGCACCTCCTTGGTCGCCTCCAGAATGAACGTGAACGGGCCGGGCGTGCCGGCTTTGATCAGACGAAACTGCGCATTGTCCACGCGCGCGTAATTGGCCAATTCTTTGAGATCACGGCACAAGAGAGTGAGGTGGTGCTTGTCATCGACGCCTCGTATGCGGCGCAATTGATCCGCTGCAGTCTTGTCATCGAGGTGACAGGCTAACGCATAGCTGGAGTCAGTTGGCACGGCGGCAATGCCTCCTTGCTTGAGCAGGCCGGCCGCTTGCCGCAAGAGGCGTTCTTGCGGATTATGTGGATGGATTTCAAAGTACTGGGCCATGGCTTAAAGCGCGGGGGCGGTGCTAAAGGCTCGATTCTCGCGCATCAAAACCCATGCGTTGGAGATACCACAGGCGGCCACCAGTGCCATTCCCAGCCAACTCCAAGCGTCGGGAACGCGGCCAAACACGAGCCAACCGCCCAGCACAGCAAAGCCCAGTTGCGAATACAGATAGGGTGTGGCCACCGATGCACTCACGCGCTTGAAGGCCAAGTTCAGCAGCAAATGTCCGGTGGATGCAGCAAAACCGACGATCACGATCAAACCCCAAATGCCCAATGGCAATGCCTGCCAGAAAAAAGGCAGTGCGAAGCTCGTCAGCAACAGGCCGATGATGCCGCTGGACAGATGTGTGTGGCTGGCACTCTCGGTACGCATCATATAAGCGGTGAGGATTTGAAACGCCGCACCTAGGATCACGAGCAGCAGCACAAGGAGCACAGATGGCTCAAACGCATTGGAAAACGGGCGAATGATGATGAGCACGCCCATGAATCCACCCAAGGCCAGCAGCCAGCGCAGCGGCGGCACGTGCTCGCCAAGCAGGCGGGTTGACGCAAGCGTGATGACCAGTGGCGTGAGCATCACAATTGCTGTGAAATCAGCTACCGACACATAGCGCAGGCTGGTGAAGCCGAGAATCGTCGTGCACAGCATCAGTAGACCGCGCGTGATGTGAAGCGCCGGCTTGGTGATGCGCAGGCCCACCCATTGACCCGATTGTGTGATCAGAGCGGCGCTAGACAGCGTTTGGATCAGGTATCGCAGCCACTGCACCATCACGATGGGGGCGGCCATGCCGATGAGCTGACTGGTGGTGTCTAGCGTGGCGAAGCACAGGCTCGCCGCAATCGCACACACGATACCCCACATGGCCTTGGTGGCGTTGGAGGTCGGGGTGTTTGAGGCGAGGGCGGACAAAGTAGTAGCTATTGATTAATGAGCGCGTTGCGCAGACTCTATGCGGGCAAACGCCACTTTTTAACCTAAAGCTTGTTCTTAAACGAGTTGAATACGCTCTTGCAGTAGTTCCCAAACTGGCGTGAGTTTGCCGGG
>JANPAK010000333.1:0-2718 GCA_031429925.1 Variovorax sp. | reverse complement strand
TTCTTTCAGATGCGGATGTAGACGGCTCGCACATTCAGGTGCTCCTGCTCACGCTGTTTTTCAAGCATTTCCCCAAGCTCATCGAATCGGGCAATCTGTACGTTGCCCGCCCGCCGCTGTTTCGTGTGGACACGCCGGCGCGGGGCAAGAAAGCCGCTGGCAAAGTCTATGCGCTGGATGAAGGCGAACTCACCGCGATTTTGGATAAGCTGCGCAAAGAAGGCGTGGCCGAGGGGAAATGGACGATTAGCCGCTTCAAAGGCCTAGGTGAGATGAACGCTGAGCAACTTTGGGAAACCACGCTCAACCCCGACACCCGCCGCCTCCTACCGGTGCAACTGGGCAAGCTAGATTTTGCTCAGACCTCGGGCAGCTTCAACCAACTCATGGGTAAGGGCGAAGCCGCTGCAAGGCGCGAGCTGATGGAGTTGCATGGGGATAGCGTGGAGGTGGATGTATGACGACCCCCCGTATTCGCCTGCGCCCTACGCTCTCGAGCGACATTGCCTTCGTGCTCTCTTTGGAGCAAGATGCGGACAATTTGCCATTCATTACGCCTTGGGAGCGCACGCAGCATGAAGCCTCGATTCGTTTTCCCGACATGCGGCATTTCATTATTGAAGGTGGCGCGGGGCTGGAGGCGGTGGGGTTTTTGATCTTGATCGGTTGCCGCAATCCGCATCAGTCGATCGAATTGAAGCGCATGGTCGTAGCAGCTAAAGGGCAGGGCATGGGGCGGGCTGCACTTCGGGTGGCCAAGCGTGTGGCATTTGACGATTTAGGCGCGCATCGTTTCTGGCTGGATGTGAAAGCACGCAACACGCCCGCCAAAGCCTTGTACGATGCGGAAGGTTTTGTGGTTGAAGGCACGCTCCGTGAGGCTGTGCGCATCGAGCAGCGCGCTAGCAGTCTGCCGGCGGGCAGGGGATCTCAATCTGGCGGTGACTTTGATTCCTTGATCGTGTTGTCGATGCTCAAAACCGAATTTTCCCAGCGTCGTGCCCAGGGTTTAGAGATGCAAGAGTAAGCACAGTTTATGCACAAAATCAGCATCCTGGCCTTATGTATATTGCGTAGAGTGCTCCTGAAATCGGAGCATCTCGCGCTGGCTGTGTTGCTGATAGCCTTGACTGTGCATTTGCCTGCAAGAGCAGACGTCTGGGGCTATATTGATGCCAAGGGCGTGGCGCATTTCGCAGCCGAGAAAATTGACGATCGCTATGAGCTGTTTTTCAAAGGCGGCACCGGTTTTGACACCCGCGATGGCGTTGCACCGCCGCCTAAGCTTGAGCAGGAAACACCGCGCCCCGTTGCTGTGCCGGCCAGCCAATCCAAGCTGCTGGCTTTCTTTGATGTTTCGCCCAACTTCAAGGCCGTCAAACACCACATGCGGGAAGCGTCTCAAGCGCACAACGTGGATTTTGAGTTGCTGCAAGCCTTGATTGCGACCGAAAGCGGCTTTGACACAAATGCTGTCAGCCCCAAAGGCGCTGTGGGGTTAATGCAGTTGATGCCGCCTACGGCTCAGCGGTATGGCGTGAGTGGCGATGCAAAAATGCCGATTGCCAAAAGGCTGACCGATCCCAAAATCAACATCAAAGCGGGAACCCGCTATCTGCGTGATCTGATCAACATGTTTCCTGGGCGACTTGACTTGGCGCTCGCCGCCTACAACGCCGGTGAAGGCGCCGTACAGCGCCATGGCAACAACATCCCGCCGTTCAAAGAGACGCAAAATTATGTTGTCACGGTGATGCAGATTTACAACCTGCTCAAGCCACCGGTAGCCATTGTGCAGCGGCAAGAGCAGCGCTCACAGCCCGCGCGGGTGCGCATGGAGCTTGGCGCGCCGGGCCAAATCGCCGGGCGCGGCAACATGGTGCCACCGCTGGCGGGGATGCCAACCGCATTGAATGAATCCAAATAATCGAATCGCAGTTTCCAATTCATGACCGATCAAACCTCTCTCGATCTCAACCCTAGCGAGGGCTTCAATCAAGGTGACAGCGGCGACAGCCTGCATTTGGCGGCCTACGCCCAGCGCGCTTACCTTGAATATGCGCTCAGCGTGGTCAAAGGACGCGCCTTGCCCGATGTATGCGATGGCCAAAAGCCGGTGCAGCGGCGCATTCTTTATTCAATGCATCGCATGGGGCTGTCTTTTGGCGGCAGCAATGGCGCAAATGGGGCCAAGCCCGTGAAATCCGCCCGTGTGGTGGGTGATGTCTTGGGCCGCTTTCACCCCCATGGCGATCAAGCCGCCTATGACGCATTGGTGCGCATGGCCCAGGGTTTTTCGCAGCGTTACCCGCTTATTGACGGGCAAGGCAATTTTGGCAGCCGAGACGGCGATTCCGCGGCGGCAATGCGCTACACCGAAGCGCGTTTGTCAAAAATCGCAACCCTGCTCACCGATGAAATCGACAACGGCACCGTCGATTTCATTGCCAATTACGATGGCTCCACCGAGGAGCCGCGCCTGCTCCCCGCCCGCTTGCCGTTTGATTTGCTCAATGGCGCCAGCGGCATCGCGGTCGGCCTCGCCACTGAAATCCCCAGTCACAACTTGCACGAGATTGCCCAGGCCACCGTGGCCTTGATCAAAAACAGCAAGCTCACCGACGACGAGTTGTTTAGCTTGGTACCCGGCCCCGATTTTGCCAATGGCGGCCAAATCATCAGCCCTGCCAACGATATCGCTGAGGCCTATCGGACCGG
>JANPAK010000332.1:0-11423 GCA_031429925.1 Variovorax sp. | reverse complement strand
AAGACCAGACATCCGTAGCAGGGCGGCCACATTGTCCACGTCGCTGTTGATGCTTTTGCGCACCCCCGGGTATTGAATTTTGATGGCTAGCTCCAGACCGTCGATGGTCTTTGCGTGATGCACCTGCCCAATCGAAGCAGCTGCGATAGGTAACATCGAAAACGATTCAAAGCGCTGCTGCCATTTCGCCCCCCAGTTTGCTGACAGCACAGCTCGCACTTGGCGATCTGGCATGTTGTGCGCGCTTGAGCGCAAGCGTCCGAGAATCGCGGCTATTTCAGGCGGAACGACGTCACCGGCATCCATGGAAATGAGCTGTCCAACCTTCATCGCCGCGCCGCGCATTTGGGACAGCTGCTGAGCGATCTTTATCGCATTGGCAGGGGTGAGCAGTAGTTCGCTTATTTTTGGGCGCTTACCTTGCACGAGTTGCCGAGCCCCAGCGATCAACATATTTCCGGCGACGCCGCTGGCCATTGAGCCTAGGCGGACCATACGGCCAAACCGACTGCTTGGAACGACGGCGCTTTTCAACGAGGATGGCTTTTCGGGGATCATGCTACCGCTTTAAACGTTTTTACATTTTCTATCTTTGCGTCCAAGGCGTCATTCGATCATCTGAACACGCTTGTGTGAGGTAAGGCTATTGCAATAAAATTGCCCCTTTCGTTCCCATTTGCTCCGGCTGGCGATCTGTTCGGGCATCGGTTTTGAGAAAGCACGCAGCTGGAGGCTATTTGCAGCAGAATTATTCGTTCAAACTGACGTAACGCCAGTCCAACCCAATGAATCCACTTCATCCTAAAAAACTTCTGTTGACCAAATGGACTGCCGTGCATCCTATCGCAAAAAACAAGCACTTTCTTGTTTCAAAAGTCATCACGCCAGAGCCACCTGATGCCAAGATTGAGTGGATTGAATTGGAGGCGGTATTTTCCAAGGCAGTGATGCGTATTCAATGGCGGGAGCTACAGGACGACACACTTTGGCGCATTGGCTGGCAACATATGTAAAACGGGTGCTCTGCAGCTTTTTAACTATGGGCGTCTTCGATACAAGCAATCGCCAAATACCCAATTCTTAATAGTCTGAATGTATGCTACACCCTATGTTGATTGATTAGGTGTATTGTTATCTAGCCGAGGAATTTCGGACGGTGCGAAGCCCCAGTCAGCTAAAGGGCAATTTTGCTCTGCATTATTTAAAAAATTTGAAACCCGCCATGTCCCTTATTAACACGCAAGTTGCACCGTTCAAAACCGAAGCCTTCCACAATGGCAAATTCATCACCGTCACCGAGCAAAGCCTCAAAGGCAAATGGTCTGTGCTGATTTTTATGCCAGCCGCTTTTACGTTTAACTGCCCCACCGAGATTGAAGACGCTGCTGAAAACTACGAACATTTCCAAAAAATGGGCGCGGAGGTATACATCGTCACCACCGATACGCATTTCTCGCACAAAGTCTGGCACGAGACCTCTCCTGCTGTGGGTAAAGCTAAGTTCCCCCTCGTTGGCGATCCAACCCATCAGCTCACCAATGCCTTCGGCGTTCATATCCCCGAGGAGGGCCTAGCACTTCGCGGCACCTTCATCATCAGCCCAGAGTTAGTGATTAAGACAATGGAAATTCATTCCAACGAGATCGCCCGTGATGTGAAAGAAACCGTTCGCAAGCTAAAGGCAGCTCAATACACAGCCGCTCATCCCGGCGAAGTATGCCCAGCAAAGTGGAACGATGGAGCTAAGACACTCAAGCCCTCGCTTGATCTAGTCGGCAAGATTTAATCATTAGGCTGCCAAGCGACAGCCAAGTTTACGGCCGTTGAAATGACCTGCATCACGGCCCACACCCTGTGATGCAGCGATAGTCTAAGTACGTCGAGACCTGGTTATTTTTTATTTTTTACCTACGCCGATTAGTTGGCGTAATTGTTTTACGTAGCGCTTTAGATTCAGGAGTAACCCATGTTAGATCAAGACCTTCAAGAGCAAATCGCCGCCTACCTTGAGCGTGTCAAAGAGCCGTTTGAGATTGTTGCGACATTGGGAGACGACTCGGGATCGCATGAAATGCGCGAATTACTGGAGACGGTCAGCAAGCTCTCCGACAAGATCACTTTGCGCACTGACGGCCAAGACTCGCGAACGCCATCATTTGCTTTGCGACGCACAATCGGCGCACCGATGAAGCTGCGCTTTGCAGCTATACCGCTTGGCCATGAATTTACATCCCTCGTGCTGGCGTTGCTGTGGACGGGCGGGCATCCGCCCAAGGTTGAGGCAGACACTATCGATCAAATCCGCGCACTGCAATTTGATCAGCCGCAGAAATTCGATGTGTTTATGAGCCTCTCTTGCCACAACTGCCCGGATGTGGTGCAGGCACTCGCACTCATGGCGATCAACAACCCTGCCTTCGACGTCACTATTATCGATGGTGGCTTGCATCAAAAAGAGGTGGAGGACAAAAGCATCATGGCGGTTCCCGCCGTACACCTCGCCGGCGAAATGTTTCACTCAGGCCGAGCCTCACTAGAGGAACTTGTTGCCAAACTCGATGCCGGCGCTGCAAAGCGAGAAGCTGCCAAGCTCTCGGCCCGAGCACCTTACGAAGTGTTGATTCTCGGCGGTGGTCCCGCCGGCGCAGCCGCTGCTATTTATGCTGCCCGTAAAGGCATCCGCACCGGCTTGCTGGCCGAGCGCTTTGGAGGTCAGGTCAATGACACCATGGCCATTGAGAACTACATCGGCGTGCCCGAGACCGATGGGCCTAAGTATGCCGCTGCATTGGAACAGCACGTTAAGACGTACGACGTTGACTTCATGAACGGACACCGCGCGGCCAGTGTGATCGCCGCAAGCGATGAGGGAGGATACATTACGCTCAAAACCGATGCGGGTGGCGAACTGAAAACACGCAGTTTGATCATAGCCACCGGCGCGCGTTGGAGAAACATCAACGTGCCTGGTGAGCAAGAATACAAAAACAAAGGCGTGGCCTACTGTCCACATTGCGATGGCCCTTTGTTCAAAGGGAAAAATGTGGCAGTGATCGGGGGTGGCAATTCCGGTGTCGAAGCGGCGATTGATCTTGCGGGCTTGGTCAAACACGTCACAGTGTTTGAATTTATGCCCGAGATGAAGGCTGATGCCGTGTTGGTCAATAAGCTCAAGAGCTTATCCAACGTGACGGTACACACCAACACGCAAACGCTGGAAGTCACTGGCAACGGCGACCGCGTCGGTGGCCTGCGCTTCAAGGACCGCGCGACCAATGAAGAACGCAGCGTTGCGCTTGAGGGCGTATTTGTGCAGATCGGCCTTATACCCAACACCGAGTTTTTAGGCACCACAGTTGCGCGTAGCAAGTTTGGCGAAATCCTGATCGATGCAAAAAATCATACCAATGTGAGCGGAATCTTCGGCGCAGGCGACTGCACGACTGTGCCATACAAGCAAATCGTGATCGCAGCGAGTGAAGGGGCAAAAGCGGCGCTCAGCGCGTTTGACCATCTGATCCGTACAACAATGCCAGTTGACAATGTAGATCATCAGGAACGGGATGAACCAGCGTATGTGTGAGTCATTTCCTCGTTATGTGGCCGTGAGGCAAAGCGGCAAATAGCTCTAGCCATCAGTGGTTGAGGACAGACTTACGAGCATCCGATTGCGACAGATACGGCAAGCGTGCATGTAAGGTTCTCGAAAATTTTATGATTCACACTGCGCACATCACCATCAGTTCGTCCGAAGCAGTGCACGGCGGCAAAACCAGCATTCCTCGAGCCGTTATCCGCGACTGACGCACTGACCACGCGGGAGAGACGGGTGCAGTCTACATTCATTTGGGAATATTGCGGGTGTCTCGCGACGCTGCATTGCGCAATTTCGCGCAGCGGCATATCGCTGCAGAGCGAAAGCATTTGGCCCAGATTGAGGCTTGGCTGCCGAGCGCGAACTACAGCCGTTTACTGCCCGCTTGGCGCATGGCTGGTTGGCTCACAGGTGCTTTGCCCAGCTTGGTCGCCCCGCGAGCCGTGTACGCCACGATCGAAGCTGTGGAGCGGTTCGTCGAGGGACACTATGGCAAGCAACTACCCAGACTGGCTGCGATTCCGCAGCTCCATGCGCTGTATCTGACCGTGCTCTCTTGTCAGAGCGATGAAATCTCCCACCGGGACGAAGCTGCCGCCGCATGCAGCGATGGCGCGCGGGGCATTTTGCTGCGCACTTGGTGTCAACTTGTTGACTTTGGGTCACGTGCGGCGGTCTTTGTTAGCAGCCGTATTTGAGGACCGACGCCATTACTGCGATTACGTCTGAAATTGAACGCTTTAATCGTCTTAGTGCAACTTGGTGGGATACCCAAGGGCCCATGCGGCCACTGCACGTTGTCAATGCACTGCCCCGTGAACTCATCTTGGAGCGTATCAAGGATCATTTTGGACCGATCCTAGCGCAAGCAGCTTAGGTGGCTTACGCATCCTTGATGTAGGTTGTGGGGGAGGCCTTCTGGCTGAACCGCTGGCACAAATTGGCGCGCAAGTTGTGGGTGTGGATGCCTCGCCCGGCAACGTAGCTGCAGCCCGTCTGCACGCAGAGCAGGCCGGCGTACAGCTCAATTATCGGCTGGGTGAACCGAACGACGTACTTGCCCCAGGCGAGCAATTCGATGTCGTCATGGCATTGGAAGTGGTTGAGCATGTGAGCGACATGCCTGTATTCGTCAACACCGCTGCGCGTTGTGTCGCACCTGGCGGATTGCTTTTCGCGTCAACCATCGACCGGACGCTGAAGAGCTTCGTATTTGCTATCGTTGGCGCTGAGTATGTTCTTCGTGTTCTTCCGCGCGGCACCCACCACTGGCGTCAGTTCGTGCGTCCCAAAGAGCTTGCGGATGCTGCGGCGCGATCCGGTTTACGGCTGCTGTCCACCCAGGGAATGCAGTACAACCCGTTGCGCCACACGGCCAAGTGGTGTCAGAGCACCGACGTTAACTACTTGTCAATATTCGAATTACCGAGGTAGTTCAGCTTGCCTCAGTCAGCTGGCATTGGGCAGCTGACTGAGCATCAAATAAATGATTTGCCGCTTTCCGGAGCGACCACGCACCCTCCGATCGTCCACTTCACACCAGATAGCCGCTCGACCAAATACGTGGCTCGCCAATGGCCACCGGCTCGATCTATCAAGTGCACCGACTGCGAGACGGAGTTATTGTCTACATCAATGGCGCGCGCTTGAAGGAACGAGACGCTGGCATGTCGAAGGATCATCGGATAGCCGCGCCGTACCATGGCCATGAAGTTATTTGCGTCAACAAATTGCGCTTTGATGCTTGGTGAAGCAAATGAGAACGCAAGCGCTGCGTTGTCCGCTGCGAACGCCTTGAGTTGCCCTTCTATCACTTTTCGAACAGCGATGGCATCCAGTTCTGGCGAGCCTGCCGCGTGTGCGGGCGCTTGAGCAATCAGGCTGACCGCAACCAAGCAGCCGAAGCTTCGGCGCGTGCATGCGGCAATCGGTGAAGAGTTAATCAAATCGCGCGTCATTCGGCAGTATCCTTCGCAAGGGTTGTCTGGCCATTGGCCTCTACCGGTTCCCGCTCAGTAGGCAAGGTCAATGCCGGATGACACATTTTCTGCCCGTCCCACTGTTGACCACACCAGCAGCAACCTTCGTCGTTAATGATGCAAGTTCCGCTGCCGCAGCAGCGTGGGTCTTCGCTCATAGCAACTCCTTTTTCTAAGACTTACTTAACAAGTGGGCGGATCGTTGTGAAGCCACCGTCTACGGCAATGACTTGCCCCGTCACGCGAGCCGAACCGTCGCCAAGCAGCCACGCCATCGTGTCTGCAACTTGGGCAGCCGTTTGCACGCCACCTAACGGGTATTGTTTGCCGGCCCCCTCGCGCATTGCGGCAAGCTTCAACATGCCCGATGTCATGGGTGTTTCGGTTAGGCCTGGTGCCACAGCGTTGATCCGAATTCCCTGCGCGGCATACGTCGCTGCTGCGCTTCGCACCAACGCTTCGATGCCCCCCTTTGCTGCTGCAATGGCCTCATGGTTTGCAACGCCAATGCGCGCCACCACCGAACTTGCGAAAACGGCAGAACCCGCTTCGCCCCGCAGTGCTGTGAGCCAGGCCTGCAGCATGAAAACTGCGCTGTCTAAATTGACGCGCATTACCTCACGGTAAGCTTCTGATTGAGTTCGGTGTAAGGGTGCAATGAGCGTACTGCCCACACAATGAGCCAGGAGCGTCGGTGCTGCGCCTAGTGCTTCGGTGCAACTTGCTAAAGCCATGGCGGCACCCTCAGGCGTTGTGGTGTCCGATTCGATACGCGCATCGGCCGTTATGTCAGACAGGCGCTTCGCTTCGCGGCCGACAGCGGCGATGCGATAGCCTTGGCTGTGCAGCTGGGCCGCGAGGGCCCTACCGATACCGCCGCTGGCGCCAGTGATGAGTGCAATCTTTGTCATGTTGAGGTGTAGATGCTGAGTATCAATGAGGCTTTTTCAGCGGAGTTTGTTCTAGGCGCAAGGCCCAACGTTGCAAGGTGGGTCGGCAGTGTAGAAACAATCTGTAGGTGCGTTCCATCAACCAAGCCGCCCCGTGCACGCGACCGATCGTCGCAAGCCAGCGCGAGCCGGGGAGTGCGGCCCATAGCGCGATGAAAGCCAACGCTCCGCTCAGGAGTTCACCATCGCGGCTGACCACATGAAATCGCGCCAAGAGTTGTTCCCTTGTTGTATCGGGTGGCAGACTGATTGCGTGGTCACTCACGTCAGAGAAGCAGACAGCTCCAAAGCCCTGCGTCGGCTTGAGCCCTTGATAGACGCTGATCTCCCGCCGGCAAAGTGGGCAAGCTCCGTCGAACAAAACAGTCAAGTCAGGCCGCCGTGCTTCCACTTCAACCGATACGTTACTTGGCGCAATGGAGGCTTGTTCGTGCCCGACTGGCTTGATGCTCGCCGTATCTTGCGTTGCTGCGGAAGGCGATGGCGCGGTTGCAGATTTAGTCCGGTCTTGCGCTAAAGCATGTGCCGCCGCCGCATCGCTCGGCAGGCACATCTTGGGAAATAACAGGGATTGTTTTGGATCGCACGGCATCTCTTGATTGTACGATAAAGTGATTCATATAAGATTCATCTTATCACTTATTCATAAAATACGTATAAAATACGATTCATAATATGGTCAATTTTAAATTATATGAATAAAAGTGATTCTTCTTCTTCGAGAAAAGCGGCCGCAGTAAGTTCTTCAGGGCAAGCAATTCACCGCATCGGGGCTGTTGCGCAAATGTTGGCCATGCCCGTTGCGACGCTGCGCGTATGGGAGCGAAGATACAGCCTGACTAAGCATGAGGCGGCGTTGCGAACCCAGCGCCTTTATTCCGACGCGGACATACAGCGTCTGTTGTTGATCAAACAACTCACAGATTTGGGGCATGCTATCGGCAGCATCGCGCAATTGGACATGCGGCAGCTGAAACATGTATCCGCTACTCATGCGCAAACCTGCGCAACCGCTCGCGGCGAAACCCGCCCTTCACATCGAGTAGCAGCAGCGCCTCGAGCATGGCGCCTTGCAGTCATTGGCGCCGCTTTGGGGGCTCGCTTGCAGCGGCCAGCACTGCTTCGTCGGCTCGGTCGGCCTTTGGTGTTGCTGGGGCCGTTTGACGACCTCGCGCAAGCTGCAAGCGTGTTGAAAGGGTCGCACGCCGATGCGCTGCTCTTCCACGAGCCGCAATTGCACGCGGGTTGGTTAGGAGAGGTCAACGCGGCAGCGCCCGACCTTTCGCACCTTCCCAAAGTAATTTTGTATAGCTTCGCTTCTGACGCCGTTTGCGAGACGTTGGCTGCGGCTGGGGCCACTTTACTGCGCGAGCCGCAGCCCGATGCGGTCTTAGCGCAATGGCTTTTTAGCTTATCCGCTGGCGGGGCCAAAGCTACGCAGCTTACAAACGGGCAGTCGCCGCTCGAGATCGAGCCCATACCACCGCGCCGTTGGGACACGGCAGCGCTATCTGATTTTGCGAGCATGTCACCCACCATTGCGTGCGAGTGCCCAAGGCACGTGGCGGAACTACTTATTCAGCTTTCTTACTTTGAGGCGTACAGCGCAGAATGCGAGAATCGCAATGAAGTTGATGCTGAAATCCATTCGTACTTGAAAGCTGTTGCCGCCGAGTCCCGCGTCAGGTTTGAAGCGGCGCTTGAGTACGTGGCCCTGCAGGAGGGGCTGCTGCTTCCCCGGTCGTCATCAGTCAAAGGCGCAGCTATTTCGGCAAGCTCGCGGCACCCAGGCGCTACTGGCCGCATGGGGTCAGAGCCACCAAGCGACATCAGTGCGACCGCAGCTGAAGTAGGCGAGCAGTCTGTCGATAAGACCCTCAATTAAAGGACTGTAGTCATGATTCTCGCTCTCGCTGTTCTGAGCACGGCTCTGCTTTTTGGTGGCATGACTCTTTATTCATTCGGTTTCGCTGCATTTTTGTTCACCGCCCTTCCAGCCAAGACAGCTGGAGAGTGTCTGCGCCGTGCCTTTCCGATGTTTTACATATTTGTGATCGGCACGTCCGCCGCAGCAGCGCTTTTCTGGCTGCAAAGTAGCACTATATTTGCGGCGGTAATGGCTGCTGTTGCGCTCACAACGGTTCCCACGAGGCAGCTCCTCATGCCCGCCATCAATCGCGCGACGGATGCAGGCCTACATGGGCGGTTCAAATGGCTACATGGCCTGTCCGTCGTCATAACTTTGGCACATATTGCAGCTGTGGGTTGGATTCTGGTTCTGTTGCAATAGTGGGGTAGGGCTGGAAAAAGCTGCTCGATTGCGATAGTGATCAAGGGGCGAGGCTGAAGAACTGGTTGGCAGCGGCTGCCTGAAGGTTCTTGGAGCGCGCCATCAACTTGCATGATGTTCCCGAAAAGATCAACATCGACAAGAGTGGCGCCAACACGGCAGCCATTGAACGCGTGCAGATACAAGCCTGTGTCGAC
Source organism: Variovorax sp. (assembly GCA_031429925.1). Lineage (GTDB taxonomy): Bacteria > Pseudomonadota > Gammaproteobacteria > Burkholderiales > Burkholderiaceae_C > JANMDU01. The sequence continues at coordinate 2,412 of JANPAK010000332.1, read as the reverse complement.
ATCCTTATGCGCCAGTCCAAATACCTGAACAACATGGTTGAGCAGGATCACCGGGCAGTGAAACGAATAACCCGACTGATGATGGGCTTCAAGTCATTTTTGAGCGCTAGGATCATCGTCGGTGGGATTGAAACCATGCACATGATCAAGAAGGGGCAGATGGACTGCCCCGGCGACCAAACTATGTCTGCAGACAACCATTTCTACAGTCTTGCAGCTTGATCAACAGGTCGACTACGCAATCCTTTTCGACTTGATTCCACTACCGCAACTCAACCTTAAGAACCTTGTTCAGGGTGCAGCAATCAAACTTTTGCAGATATCAAGCATGGCATGGATTGTCGATTATGCATAACGCGCCATGTCCGATAATGGCCAATGACAGAAGATGCCCAACCCCACCAGCGCCGCGTGCGCTACACCGGCACGCACCCCAAGCGTTTTGAAGAAAAATACAAAGAGCTGGACCCGGTGCGTCATGCCGACGCCATCCAAAAGGTGATGGACCGGGGCCAAACCCCGGCGGGCATGCACCGCTCGATTTGTGTCGCTGAAATTCTGCAAATTCTTAATCCACAGCCCGGCGAAAAAGGGCTAGACGCCACGCTCGGGTTTGGCGGCCATGCCAAAGAAATTCTGGCCCGGCTGATGCCCGGCGGGCACCTGTTTGGCGTCGACGTGGACCCGCTGGAGTTGCCCCGCACCGAAGCACGTTTGCGCGCCTTGGGCTATGACGAACAGGCGCTGACCCTGCGCCGTATCAACTTTTCGGAGCTCGCCACGCTGCTGCCCGAGGCCGGCGGCGGCTTTGATGTGGTGCTGGCGGACCTGGGCGTGTCGTCCATGCAAATCGACAACCCCGCGCGGGGCTTCAGCTTCAAGGCTGATGGCCCGCTGGACTTGCGGCTGGACCCCAGCGGCGGGCAGTCGGCGTCTGAACTGCTGCAATCGGTCACCCGCCAACGGCTGCGCGATTTGATGATTGACAACGCGGATGAGCCCTATGCCATCCAACTGGCCGCAGCCCTGCAAGGTCAATACATCGAGACCACCACCGCCTTGGCCGAACTGATTCGCCAAACAATGGCGACGGCACTTAAACGCAACATGCCCGAAGAAGAGCGCTTGGTGGAGACCAAAAAGGCCCAGCAGCGCACGTTTCAGGCCCTGCGCATTGAGGTGAATGATGAGTTTGGCGTGCTGGACCGGTTTTTGGAGCTGCTGCCCAGCTGTTTAAACCCCGGTGGCCGGGTGGCCATTTTGAGCTTTCACTCGGGCGAAGACCGCCGGGTGAAAAAAGCCTTTCAAAGCGGGCAGCGAGCGGGCATTTATTCCAGCGCTGCAGCCGATTTGATTCGCCCATCGTTTGAAGAACAACGCGCCAACCCCCGTTCCAGCTCGGCCAAGCTGCGTTGGGCGATCAAGGCGGCATAGCGTCCCGCAGACGGTACCGGTCAGTTGCTGCTGCGATCCTCGCCATAGGCATCGTCAAGTTAACGATAGACATCGCAGAGGGGCAAAGGCAGACCCCACTTATTGGGTAACCCCTGCCTGTGCTACGTGAGACCAGGCTTCTAGACTTTTGTTGAGCAACAACAATGCTTGTATCAATAAACTCTGTAAAGCTGGGCTTTGGGACCAATTGCGGCCGTATTGTTGAGTTGCTGAACGCAGTCGGGTGACAGCTTTCGACGACAAAGCGGAATTAAAGACGCTTGAACTCATCGCCACAAAGCAGTCGTTCAGTTGAGCTGCGCTGCCAACTAAATGGCGGTCCGGATCGCGGCGAAAGCTGCTGGTCACGAATACCGGCTTCCGGGAAGTCCAGCTGACTCACAGTTTTCGCCCATGGGATTAACTTAAAACCACGCTCCATACCCAATGGTAACTAATGTGTTACCATTGGGTATGGCGATCAAAGTCGAAGAGTACATCCGCGAGGATGCATCCAACCCTTACAAGCAATGGTTTGACGGCCTGACATCTCAGGCAGCCGCCAAGGTGACCGTTGCCAAGCTTCGTATGGAGTTGGGCAATACGGCCAGTATCAAGTGGTTTGACGGCATGGGCGAGTGCGTCATCGACTGGGGACCAGGCTTCAGGATCTATCTCGCCAAAGATGGCGACACGCTGATCGTCCTGTTCGGTGGCGGCACCAAGCGAGGCCAACAGCGGGACATTGATAAAGCGAGAGCGTTGCTGGCGGAGTACAAGACTCGCAAAAAGGCGATGACCATCAAATCAAGCAGTAAGCACAAGGGGTAAAGCAATGGCACTAACCAGAAATTTCAAAGAAACCGTCCTGCAGCGTGTGCAAAGCGACGCTTCATTTGCGCAAGCTCTCCTAGACGAGGCTGCGACCTTGTTCCTCAACGGGGAACCAGAAACTGCTCGCCTGATTTTGCGCGACCT
>JANPAK010000331.1:0-2439 GCA_031429925.1 Variovorax sp. | reverse complement strand
CGGTGAGCAAACCCATCAACGCAATCATCATGGCTGCGGCAACCAGCAGGCTTTGTGAGAAGAAGAAGTTGGTGAGCATCGTGAAAAAGCCCAAGAAGAACACCACAAACGCATCGCGCCGGGCTCTCAATTCGAGGGTTTTGAGCGTGAGCAAGACCACGATCAAGGTCACCCCGGCATCGCGCCCGAGCAAGGTCCGGTGGCTGAAAAGCGTGGCAGCGATCGTCAGCGCGAGCAGGCCAACAAGCCACCATTTGGAAGGCAAGGGCTTGCCGATCCAAGCCAGGCGACCCCGACAGATCAAGACAATCGCCGCTAAGCCAGAGCACCACAGCGGCAAATGCGGCGTCTGTGGCACGATGACCCAAGCGATCACGCCGAGCAAAAATAGCGTGTCGCGCGTATCGCGCGGCAGGTGGCGAAGTTTGTCGAGCAGGCTTAGCATAGTGCGAGCGCCTCTAGGCAGGCGCGCTTGTGCGCTTCGCCGGCAGCCGGTTTGATCTCGCGGCCCGGGATGCGTAGGCCGTAGTCGCAGCCGAGCTTGTCGGCTGCCAAAACCCATGCGGTGAGCCGGCTGAGCTTGGCTTCGTGATCCGTGACAGCGCATGCCTGGTAATCAAGCCATAGCTCATAGCGTTGGGCTTGCTCGGTGTCGCGGCTGACCAGTTCATCAGACTTGGCAGCCTTTTTCCAAACCACCAGTTTGAGCGGATCACCGCGCCGATACGCGCGAACACCATCGAACTCGCCGCTTTGTTGCATGCGAGCTACGCCACCACCGCCAGAGCGCGGTTCCCCGGGTGGCAGCGGAGGCGGATGGGCTTCGGCGGCAGGATAAACGAGGAGTTCCGATTTGGGCCGCCAAACTGTCCAAACGCGAAACGTGCCCAGGGGATAGCGCGTCTCAGCCTGCAGCGCCGGCACGCGATGCCGACCGCGGCGCGCAGCCTTAAACGCCACATTGACTGTGTGAGATCCCTGCGCAGGCACGTCGGCCCAGGCCCAGTGCGGTGCGTGAGCGTCGTCAAGCAAGGCCAAGCCAATACTTGGGCGCTGGCTTCTGCGATTGTGGGTGAGGCGCACCTCAAGCTGTGCAATTGATCCCGCGAAAACTTGACCCAATGAGCTGCCTGCCGACGCTGCATCTGCGCGGTTGGCGATCAAGCTCATCGTTAGGCCACGCAGGTTGCCGTGTGTGACGTGCATGCCTACGACGGCTGCGCCAGCAAGCATGAAAGTCAACAAATAGCCGAGGTTGAGCTGGTAGTTGATCGAAGCGATCAGCAGGACCAACAAAGTGATGGCGAGCATCCAGCCAGCGCGGGTGGGCAGGATATAGACATTGCGTTGCGTCAGGGTCCAGGTGTCGGTCAGGGGCAAGCGCGATTGCCACCACTGCCTAAACCGCTGACGAATCGCACCGATCATGGCTTTACGGCAGGGCAATCGCCGTCATCATGGCGCGCACTTGCTCCACTGAGCCCCGGCCGGCATCTGCCACTGGAATCATTCGGTGCGCAATGGTTTGCGGCAAGATCGCCTGTACATCATCGGGGGCGACGTAATCGCGACCCGAGAGCAAAGCTTGTGCCTTGGCTGCGCGCAGCAGCGCGATTCCAGCGCGCGGCGACAGCCCCTGCAAAAACCATTGCCCGCTTCGCGTCGCGGCGATCAGGTCTTGCACGTAGTTGAGTAGCGGTTCAGCCGCTTGCACCTGCTGCACGGCGGCTTGCAGGCTTTTCAAATCATCGGGTGACAACACCGGCGGCAATTGCTCCACCACATCGCGCCGATCGCCGCCGGCCAGCAGCTTGCGCTCGGAGGCGCGATCGGGGTATCCCAAGCTGATACGCATCAAAAAGCGATCAAGCTGGCTCTCGGGCAGCGCATAGGTGCCGAGTTGATCATGGGGGTTTTGCGTGGCGATCACGAAGAAGGGTTGGGGTAGTGGGCGGGTCTCTCCCTCGACCGTGACTTGCTTTTCTTCCATCGCTTCGAGCAACGACGATTGTGTCTTGGGGCTGGCGCGGTTGATTTCATCGGCGAGTAACACTTGGGCAAACACCGGACCTGCGTGAAACACAAAGCTCTCTTTGCCGCGCTCATAGATCGATACGCCGGTCAAATCACTGGGCAGCAAATCCGCAGTGAATTGCACACGTGAGAACTTCAATCCGAAACTTCGGGAAAGCGCGTGCGCCAAGGTTGTCTTGCCTACGCCCGGCACGTCTTCAATGAGTAAATGACCGCCAGCCAACAGACAGGCAACGCAATCGCGCACTTGGGACGGTTTGCCCACAATGACCGTGTTAAGCTGTTGCAAAAGACGACTAAGAAGAGTGTTGATGTTGTTCGAATCCATGGTCAAACCATACCCGATTTCTGGGTGTCCATCTTGAGTACCGGGTATTTTTCACACCCAGATTGCCGCCGCCATGA
>JANPAK010000330.1:0-6170 GCA_031429925.1 Variovorax sp. | reverse complement strand
GCACCAGCTATCACGGGGCACGAACAGTTTGAGCGAGTGTTTAGGGTTCAAATGAACACTTTGGAACAACTGGTTTGCTTCTTGCCCGCGCTACTCATCGCCGCAAGCTATTGGCCTCAGATGTATGTCGCTGGCATCGGCGCGGTCTACCTTGTGGGTCGATGGATGTACTGGCGCTCATACGTGAAGACGCCATCAACTCGCGGCCTCGGATTCATGCTAACGCTTCTTCCAACCTCTGTTCTCATCGTCGCAGGCCTGGTTGGCGCAGTCATTCGCTAAGGCCTCAAACAAGAGTTTGCCGCGAAGTCCAACCCTAACAGCACGAACGACGGCGACCAGGCGTCACCGCGTCAAGTGTGGCCCAAGCTGTGCACCAAAGCCACGCAAACCAGCAAGCAGTTGCTCGTAAGCCGCATCCATCCTCGCTCGATCGCCTTTGACGCCTAGCTCGATGTGTTTGCCGTACTGAGGGTGATCAACGCTGGGCAGACTGAATACTTTGATGCCCGGGTGTTGGGACTCGACTTGCTCCATGAGCGGAGTGAGGCTGGCCTCCATGGCGCCCATGACGATCACGGATTTTTCGGTGACCGTGACGGCGCGATGCAGGTGTTTGTACTTCGTATCGAGCACCCATTCCATCATCGGCCAAGCCATGATGGGGAAACCTGGGAAGAAATGAAGCCGGCCGCAGCTAAAGCCAGCAATCTTGTTGTATGGATTGGGAATGATTTCGGCGCCGGTGGGAAACATGCCCATGTTCAGCCGGTGGATGTTGTCGGGCCGATCGGGTTCATAGGGCACGCCCTGCTCTTTCGCTACGTCTTGCATGCGCTCGCGGATGAAAGCTTCAGCTTGTGGATGCAAGGCCAATTCACGACCTAGTGCCTTGGCTGCGCACTGGCGCGTGTGATCATCCGGCGTCGCGCCGATGCCACCCGTGGAGAAGACGATATCGCCAGATTCAAAACCGCGCTTGAGTACAGCTGTGATGCGCCGTGGATCGTCGCCCACATACTCTGCGCCTTCCAGCGCCAAGCCACGCTCGGCAAGCAGTTCGATGGCTTTGGACAGGTGCTTGTCTTGGCGTTTTCCGGACAAGATTTCGTCGCCGACGATGATGAGATGAAAGATGGGATTGGTAGGCGTCATCACAAGATTCTATGGGAAAACGAGATTTCATCTATATGCAAACTGCGTACATTGCTATTGTTTATATAGCGATTGAATTCTGTTTAGAGGTAAAAAAGAGTCATTGACGATGGCGTTTGAGGCTTCTTGTGGGGGTATACACCTACCGCGACGTATTCACTTAAGGCAATTTAACGTATACATTATTATCAATGCATGCGTTAAATAGCGTCCAATGAATACACAACAATGAATCCGAACTTAGTTGACACAGCAGAAACTGCACCCAAAGCCCATCAGCTTTCAATCCAAAGTTGGCTGGGAAAGGGCCTCGTGCGACCAGAATGCGTGCTCGCAAACTCTCGCGGCGATCTGTTCACGGCTGACTGGCGCAGTGGCGTGGCTCACATCCATTCCGATGGCAGCCAGACTTTTTATGCAACGCAACCGGTTGATGGCGAAGTGCTCAAACCCAATGGCATTGCGCTGCGCAAAGATGGCTCCTTCCTGGTCGCGCATTTAGGTGCTGAGCTCGGCGGCGTGTTTTCCTTGCAACGCGATGGCACCACCCGTCCAGTGCTGCGCGAAGTCGATGGCGTCGCCCTGCCCCCCACGAACTACCCGCTGGAAGACGCACAGGGTCGGCTCTGGATCACGGTCAGCACGCGCCTTTCGCCCCGTGCTTTGGGCTACCGCAACACTTGCAACGATGGCTTCATCGTCTGCATGGATGATCCCACAGACCCGAAAAGCGCGCACATCGCCGCCGATGGCTTGGGCTATACCAATGAAATCGCCTTTGATCCGAGCGGTAAGTGGCTTTATGTGAATGAAACCTTCACGCGTCGCCTCTCGCGCTTCGCGCTGCACGCCGATGGCAGCTTAGGCGCAAAGCAAGTCATCACCGAATTCGGAGCCGGCACCTACCCAGACGGCATGGCCTTTGATGTCGATGGCAACGTCTGGATCGTGAGCATCGTGAGCAACCGCGTGATCCGCGTATCGCCTTCGGGCGAGCAGCAAATTTGGCTCGAGGATGTCGACGCGGACCACCTGGCCTGGGTCGAGCAGGCTTTTCAGACCCATGGCATGGGTCGCCCGCATTTGGATGGCGTGAAATCCAAGCAGCTTCGCAATATTTCGAGCCTCGCATTTGGCTGCGCAGATATGCGCACGGGCTATCTCGGCTGCCTACTGGGTGAAAGCTTGGCGACTGTGCGGATGCCAGTCGCTGGCCACCCGCCGATCCATTGGACCTATTGATCAAGGAATCTACATGACTGCGCTTCGCCACACACGCCAAGAGCTGGACAACCTACCCTTGGTTGAGCAGGCGTACCAAGAAATTCGTGCCCGCATTCTGGACAACCTGTGGTCGCCTGGCTATCAAGCGCTGGAGCAGGAGGTGGCTTTGGCCTTGGGTATGAGTCGCACACCGGTGCACGAAGCGTTGATGCGCTTGCAGCAGGAAGGTTTGGTTGAGGTCGCGCCCCGGCGCGGCATGCGCGTGCTACCGGTCTCGCCCACCGATATGCGCGAGATCTACGAAATCCTCACCGCACTCGAATGCATGGCTTCGGAGATTCTGGGCAAGCGCAGACCTACTCAAGAGGAGCTGCACCCACTGGTGGAGGCCACGCAAGCGATGGAAGCTGCGCTAGGCCGCGATGATCTCGATGCTTGGGCACGCGCAGATGAAACCTTCCACCAAGCGTTAGTGAAGCTAGCCGGCAACAAAATGCTGCTCGATACCGTGATGGGCTACTGGGATCGCGCCCACCGCGCCCGCATGTTTACCTTGCGACTGCGCCCCAAACCAATCAACTCCACGCAAGAGCATATGCAATTGGTCGACATGCTTGCCGCTGGCGATGGCGCTGGGGCGGCGCAAGTCAATCGCGCGCACCGCGAGCGTGCCAGCCGTGAGCTGCTGGCGATTTTTGAGCGCTATCAGCTTCAGCAACTCTAAATTCTTCTCTGAGCATTTCTTTTTTGGACTTTTGAATGACATCTTCATTTCACATCAGCGTACTCCCCGGTGACGGTATCGGCAATGAAGTGATGCCCTGCGCTTTGGCAGTGCTCAAACAGGTCGGTCAAAACATCGGTCGCAGCTTTCGTTTCACCCAGCATGTGGCAGGCGCGCAGCACTACGCAGATCATGGCGTGGCGCTAACCGATGTTGTACTCGCAGATTGCGAAAAGGCCGACGCCATTTTGTTTGGCGCGATGGGCCTGCCGCATGTGCGAGGTGCCGATGGTACCGAGATCATTCCGCAGTTGGATCTGCGTTTCCGTTTTGATCTGTATGCCGGCGTGCGCCCGATCCGCACTTTCAAAGGTTTGCCCACGCCATTGGCTAATCCATTGGCCTCGGAGATTGATTTCGTGCTCGTGCGCGAATCCACCGAAGGTCTTTTTTATGCCCGTGGCCGAGGCGAGGTGCAAGGTGACGAAGCCGTGATTGACCCGATGAAAATCACTCGCAAAGGCACAGCGCGTGTCTGCGAATTTGCCTTCAAGCTGGCAGAGCACCGCGCAGCCATCCGAGGCCGCGCAGGGCGTGTGACCAACGTCGACAAAGCCAACGTCTTTGCCTCCATGGCCTTTTGGCGCAAGATTTTTGAAGAAAGCGCGGCCAAGCATCCGGGCGTGGCATCTGACAGTGCCTATGTCGATGCGATGGCACTTAACTTGGTGATGAAGCCCTGGACCTATGACGTGCTCGTCACAGAAAACATGTTTGGCGACATCCTCTCCGATTTGATTGCGGCACTGGTTGGCGGCATGGGGATGGCTCCCTCAGGCGATATTGGCGACAAGCACGCCCTCTTCCAGCCTGCACACGGCACTGCACCGGATATCGTCGGCCAAGGCAAAGCTAACCCCACGGCGATGATTTTGTCGGCTGCGATGATGCTGGACTGGCTTGGCGCCAAACATGGAGATAGCGCACTGCTCGATGGTGCACGCGCGATTGAAGCGGCAGTGGAGCATGCCTTTGCCCAAGGCCAATTACGTCCGTTTGAATTTGGCGGCAAGAGCGGCACAGCACAAGTGACCGAGGCCGTGTTGTCGCATCTGAAAGCTCATGCGCCTGTGGGAGCGGCTGCGTGAATCAGACCGTGCGATCCATCCAGCGCGTTGCCGTGATCGGCGCGGGCTATTTCAGCCAGTTTCATATGCACGGCTGGCAAAGCACGCCGGGCATCGAGATCGCAGCTGTGTGTGATGCGGATGAGACCAAAGCCGAGCGTAGTGCCCAGCAGTTTGGGGCGACTCGCGCTTTAAGCGATGTCGGGGCCTTGTTTGAGACGGCCAATTTTGATTTGCTCGATATCGTGACGCCGCCCAGTAGCCATGATGGATTGATTCGGCAAGCGGTGGCGCGTGGTGTTCCTACCATTTGCCAAAAGCCTTTCGCCACATGCTATTCACAAGCGGTCGAGCTCGCTGGTCTCGCTGAACGTGCAGGCGTAACGCTTATCGTGCATGAGAATTTTCGCTTCATGCCGTGGTACCGCGAGATGCGCCGGTTGGTCGATGCTGGGCTGCTTGGCAAAATCCACAGCGCATCCTTTCGCTTGCGCCCGGGTGATGGTCAAGGCGCGGATGCTTATCTGAGCCGTCAACCTTATTTCCAAAAGCTCCCACGCTTCTTGGTGGCTGAGACCGCGGTGCATTTCATTGATACCTTTCGCTATCTGTGCGGCGAGATCAAATCGGTCTATGCACACTTGCGCCGCATCAATCCCGTTATCGCAGGAGAAGATGCGGGCTTCATCCATTTCGAGTTCGAATCAGGATCAACCGGCAGCTTTGATGGCAATCGCCTCAACGACCATGTGGCCGACAACCCACGCCGTACCATGGGCGAAATGTGGCTCGAAGGCGAGCTCGGTATCTTGCGCTTGGATGGCCAAGCTCAGCTTTACTTCAAGCCGCATCAAGGTATAGAAAAGCTGCTGAGCTACGACCGGGGCAGCGAAGTGCAGTTTGGTGGCGGCGCTTGCCAAGCATTGCAGCAGCATGTGGTGAACAGCCTGCGAACTGGTTTACCGCCAGAAAACACCGCCCGCGATTACTTGCGCAATCTGCGAATTCAGGAAGCGGTGTATGCCTCGCATGCGCAAGGTTGCCGCATCGAAATTGATCGCTTTATTCCGCCTGAAATTCCGATGAATCCCGTTCTTAACCCGAGTTCTTTATCCGTTTGATTTTTTCACAGTAGGAGACTTTTATGAAGACACGTCGTATCACCCTCAAATCTATCGCTCTGGCCGCAGCGGCTTGCGCGGCCCTCGCGGGCGGCGCAACAGCTCATGCGCAAACGATCCTGAAATTCAGCCATACCGATCAGGCGCAGGGCGCGCGCCAAGCCGGCGCGCAAGTGTTTGCCAAGAAGGTGGAGGAATATACCCAAGGCCGCTATAAGGTGCAGGTGTTTTGCTGCAGCCAACTCGGCAACGATCCGAAAAACATTGAGCAGTTGGCGCTAGGTGGCATCGACTTCACAGTATCGGCCACTGGCTCCTATGCTGGTCAGTTGCCCACTCTCAACCTTACCATGATGCCCTTCATCATTGATTCCTACGCCCAAGGCTGGAAGTTCTACGATGAGTCCAAATGGCTCAAAGAGCAGTTCGACAAAGCGCCCGCCAAAGGTTTTCGCTTCTTGGCCACTTGGGAAGCGGGTTTTCGTAATATGACGACTCGAGAGCCGCTCAACAGTCCCGATGATGCGAACGGCAAAAAACTACGCACTTTCCCCAACGAAATGATGCGCTGGCAGTTAGAGGCCATGGGCTTTGGCATCCAAATTATGCCGCTGCCCGAAGTCTATTTGGCCATCCAACAAGGCGCAGTCTCGGGTCAAGAAAATCCAATCGACACGATTGCCTCCAATAAATTCTACGAAGTCGCACCTCACGTGACATTGACGAATCACGTCTATAGCCCGATTCCGATGGCGATTTCCGAGCGCACTTGGCAACGCTTGTCTCCCGCGGATCGCGAGGCTGTTTCTCGTGCGGCCC
>JANPAK010000329.1:0-2565 GCA_031429925.1 Variovorax sp. | reverse complement strand
CAGCCGCTGGCGGTGATGCCGCTGGCCTTGAAGAACCTGGGCTCCTACACCGAGACGCACCAAGACGGCAGCAACAATTTCATCTACAGCAGGTTCCTCGTGCCGCACCTGATGCAGCATGACGGCTGGGCCTTGTTCATCGACGGCGATATGCTGCTGCGCACCGACATCGCAGAGCTCTGGGCGCTGCGCGATGAGTCAAAAGCGGTCATGTGCGTGCACCATGACTACAAGACCAAGACGAGCGACAAGTACCTCGGTTCCAAGAACACCGACTACCCACGCAAGAATTGGTCGAGTGTGGTGTTGTGGAACTGCGGCCACCCCGCTAACCACGGTGTGACACCGGAGTTCGTGATGGGCGCCACGGGCGCACAACTGCATCGCTTCACTTGGCTCGACGACAGTCTGGTCGGTGAACTGCCGATCGTGTGGAACTGGTTGCCTGACGAATTCGGCGCCAATGCAGACGCCAAGCTGTTGCACTGGACGCTCGGCAGCCCCTGCTTCCACGAGTATGCCGACGTGCCCATGGCCAGCGAGTGGCATCGCGAGCGGCTGCTGATGGACTTTTGCCTGCAGCGTGACGGCGCCGGCACACACTAGCCCCGTCGAGGAGCCGACCCTTCTCGGCGTCATCGAGGCGCCGCTGCCGGGTCTGACGATCACGAGCGGCCGGCAACTGATGACGGTGGGGTGGGTCTGGTCTCCGCTTGGCGCGGTTGAGTTGCAGATCTCCTGCGATGGTCAGGCGCTGCGTTCGGTGCAACATGGCCTTACTCGGTCCGATGTCGCTGAAGCGTGGCCGTCGATGCCCGATGCCGCAACGTGCGGTTTCATCGGCGTGATCGACATCGATACGCTGACTGCAGGCTCGCACGTCATCGTTGTGCGCGCGAATGCGCCGGGCGGCATATCGCGCGAGTGGCGGCGCGAATTTTTCATTGGCGACTTTGGAGAGGCCTATCGGCGCTGGCTCGCTCGCGGCGCGCTGCAGCCATCACGGCGAGCCGGGTCCATGCCGATGGACTGGTCATTGACGGTCATCGTCGACGCGGGTGCGTCAAACGATCGGTCCGCCCAGTTCCGAACGTTGGCTTCCCTGCAGCGGCTCCAGCCCCGCCCACGCGAAGTCATCGTCTACAGGGATGCCGAAGCATCCGGCTCAACCAGCGGCGTAACGAATGCGAAGGACTCGACATCCATCGGTGGCGTTCCGCTGCGCCACTTGCAGGGCACGATGCGCGACGCCCTGATGGCCTCAGGAGGTGACTGGATCACCTTGCTCGCGGCGGGTGAGGTACTGCACCCGCAGGCTTTGCAGACGGTGGCGGGCCACGCAGCGCTGCACCCTGCGTGCGGCCTGTGGTACGCCGATCACGACCAACTCGGCCCAGACGGCCTTCGCCACAAGCCGATCCTGAAGCCTGCATGGTCACCGGTCTGGTTCCGGCGACACCACTACATCGGGCATCCGTGGTTTGGCAGTGGGCCTGGCCTGCGCAGCCTTGCCGCACATCACGGTGAGGAAGCCCCACTGCTGGAACACGATGCCTTGCGGCGGCTCGCCCAGGATCAGGCCCGATCGGTTGGGCACATTCCTTCGGTCTTAATGTCAAAGCCGGGCGAGCAGCCGAAGCCGCCGATATCGGCCAAGCCTGTTCCTCCGCGGGCAAACAAAGCGCCTCGCATTTCTGTCGTGATCCCGAGTCGCTTGTCTGCCCCAAACATCCTGGCTCGTTGCCTCGACGGCTTGGAGCAACAAACACACTGCGCAGACCTCGAGGTCATGGTCGTGTTCAACGGCCTGGCCTCGCCCGACGAAGGTGCTGCCTGGCTGTCGCGATGGCCTTCGGTGATGGCGCTCTACTGCGACCAGCCGTTCAACTGGTCGATGGTGAACAACCTTGCCGCCGAACGGGCGCAGGGCGAGTTGCTGCTGTTTCTGAACGACGACATTGAATGCATAACGCCGGATTGGCTCGCTTCGATGGTGGCGCTGTCCGAAGTGCCCGGGGTCGGGGCAGTCGGCGCCGTGCTGCACTACCCGGACGGCCGCATACAGCACGCGGGCGTACAGGTGGCCTCGCGCGCCGCCGTCGATTGTCGGCACACGCTTCGTTTTTGCCGCTCGGACGACCCCGAACTGCAATGGCTTCTGGGCAGCGACCGCGACCAATCGGCAGTGACCGGCGCGTGTCTGCTGACCCGACGTGAAGTGTTCCTGCGGGCCGGTGGTTTCGACGAGCGGCTGGCGCTGGTGCTCAACGATGTGGACTACTGCCTGAGGTTGGGGCAGATGGGTCTGCGCAGTGTCGTGGCAGCCGGCGCCGTGCTGGTTCACCATGAAGGGCTCAGTCGTGCGGGTATGCTCGAATCGGAAGACGTGCGAATCTTCGAGCAGCGCTGGCAGGGCACGATCGCGCCTGTCGATCCATTCCACCATCCCGCTCTGCGGCGCGGTGCTGACGATTGGGCTCTGGACGCCAACGAGGTGGCGGGCACCGACGCGCGAGTTTTGCCAGCCAGCCTCGAGGCGGAGCCGTTCGAGTGCAGTCGCTTGTG
>JANPAK010000328.1:0-1651 GCA_031429925.1 Variovorax sp. | reverse complement strand
GCCAAGCCGCGCACCAGCGATAGCGCCAAATCGGGTAGCTTGTGAATGCGGCGAGATGCACGGGTGTAGTGTTGGGCAATCATGGTGCTTCTTCGAAATGGGATTTATTTGAGTAAGTCTTTGACCTTATCAATGGCTGCTAGGGCGCATTGCTCATCCAAATGGCCGCCAGGTGCACCGCCGACGCCGACTGCGCCAATCACTTCATTGCCGACGCGCACAGGCACGCCGCCGCCGACCAGCAAAAAGCCGGGGATGTAAACGAGGTTGGCAGCGGCGGGATTTTTCTGGGCGTTTTCCATCATGGCCAGGGTGTTGTTGCGGGCCGATGCGGAAGTGAAGGCCTTTTCGAAGCTGGCGCCGATGGTGTGCGGGCCAGCATTATCGGCACGCTGAACTGCACGAATGGTGCCTGCGCGATCCACAACAGTGGCGGCGACGTTGTGGCCACCGGCCGTGCAGGCGGCCACCGTAGCCGCGGCGAGTTGGTTGGCCAGTTCAAGCGACATGTTGCGCTCAGTGCGCACGGCTTGCGCTTGCGCGGTGGAAGCGACTGCGCAAGCAGCCAAGAGGAAGGTAGTAGCAAAGTGACGCATGGGGTTCTCCAGATGGGTTTTGGCGGTTCAATCAACCGTAGGAGAACTGTAAAAACAATGCGCTGCTTGCACCATCCGCACCGCTACGCGAGCACATCCGTAAAACTACGCGTCGCTTGGCGAAACGCCAACGCTTCCTTCTCGCTCAATCTTCTTGCTCCACTAAGCTGGCGTAGCTGCGAATGAGCTGCGCCAAGGAGCCTGCTTCGAGCTTGGCAAACAGGTGGGCGCGATGCGTTTCAACGGTACGCGGAGACAGATCAAGCGCACGGCCAATCTCTTTGTTGGTCAGGCCCTCCACGATGAGGCCCAATACTTCGCGCTCGCGCTCAGACAGCTGCGCATAGCGCTCGCGTGCCGCGCGATCGGCTTGATGCCTTTGGCGCGAGCGCACATGTTGGCGTACCGCATGCTGCAAGGCTTCGATCAAGGCTTCGTCATCGACAGGCTTTTCCAGAAACTCGGCAGCGCCTGCTTTGAAAGCGCGGCGACACATCTCGACTGTGCCATGGCCGGTGAGCATGATGACCGGTTGATCGACGCCTTGTGCAATAAGGCGCTCCAAAACACTCAGCCCGCTCAAACCCGGCATGCGCACATCGAGCACGATGGCACCAATGCTTTCGCGATCAAAGCTCTGCAAAAACGCCACAGGGTCTGCCCAGCTTTGCACACGCAGCCCCACGGTGTTAATCAGCAAGGCCAAGCTGCTGCGCACAGCATCGTCATCGTCAATGAGTTGGATCAAAGGCGAGAGGGGTTGGGCGGCAGATCTTGCTTCGGGGCTGTTCATGAGGGCGTGCTCTGCGCTAAGGGCAAAGCTAATTTGAAGGTGGCGCCGGTGGGTGAATGGTTGCTCGCGGTGAGTTGCCCGTCCATCTTCTCAGCCAGTGATTCGCACAGGCTCAAGCCCAGCCCCAGCCCCCCTTCGCGCGTGCTGAAAAAGGGCTCAAACACGCGAGGCAGTGCCTCAGCGGAGATGCCGCTGCCGCTATCGCGCACCATGAGCACGCCCTTGGCGTCTTCTAAGGCCACGGAAAGCGTGAGGCTACGCT
>JANPAK010000327.1:0-2912 GCA_031429925.1 Variovorax sp. | reverse complement strand
AGCGGGAAAGGGCTGCGACCAGCAAAGATATCCAACGCATTGCTCAAAGACTCAACCTCGGTGTTCGAGATATGCCGGTCCAAGCCGATTTGAAGCAACAAGCGCAGCAGTTGAGTATGACGTCAGTCCCCTTGATACTTTTTGTGGGCGGTACACCCGAGCTTGTGCAGTTCACCCAGGGTTGGAGCAAAAGCAGTGGGGTGAGGTATATCGTCGCATTGGCTGATGTCAATCTGCAGACCGCGTTGCAAATGAACGGCGGGCGCCATGTTCCGGTCATTGGGACTCAACCGGTTCCTGTTGTTTCCTCGTCCGCGCCGTTGGCTCGGCGGTATCGGCAAGCATTGCAAAAATACTTTGATGAGCCTCCTACAGCTCTGAGTTTCGCAGGCTATATTTCGGCGCGATACACAGCGCAAATCATGCTCTCGGCAAGCAGCTTTAGCCGTGGTGCGGTGTTTGACGCGTTTGTTCGTCGGCAGAGTATGGATTTGGATGGTTTCCTAATTGATGTAGAAGCCGGACGACTCAGATCAGCTTTTGTGACGCAATCCATGATCAGCATGGACGGTCGAGTGGTTGGTTGACATTTACCGTGCTGAACAAATCGGTCTGAGCCGGGAGCATCAAGTCTTGATGCGATTCAGCGCTGAATAATTTTTGACTCTGGGCTTTTAATGTGCTCTTCCGAGCCGCTCTGCCATTCGCCAAAAGAATTGACGTAAAAATTCATGACGCGCATCCAGTCTTCGCCCACTACGGTCCTGGTGCGGTAAAAAGTTTTCTCTGTGTAGGTGACCTTGACCGGGAAAACCTGCGTGCCCGCTTGACCACTCCCCGAGTCTTGGTTGTATCTCCAAGGCCGTGGCGCGCCTATTTTTAGCTCAGTGACATCAATCGTGATGGCGCCGTCGAAGCCCTTGGCCGCCGCCTTTTCGCCCTTTCTACATTGAACAATTTTTTTCAGGAGCTCAGCATTCGGTCGGCTGCCATTCTTTGCCTCGGGCTGTGTCACCGGGCAACTCAAAATGGGGCGATCTGCCGACAGGGTGTTGTTCGCATCGACCATGGGCGGCGTATTTTGAGCCCACGCGGCACCCGCGCTGGCCATCAACATCCATCCTGTGATTTTGCCTAAGAATAGAATTTTGTGTTCAGGGTGCATGTGTTTCCTTACCAAGTCGGTTTGTGCGGTGGGTGTCCTAACGATTACTTCTGTTTTATACCAGCACTGACGTTGCCAATCAAGCGCTTCGGCGGGGCCGCGTGCCGGGACCACCCATGGGGGCTCGAATTTGATTCTGATCTTGGGGTTAAGGTACTTGGAGCGGCCTACAGCCCCAAGCTTTTCCATCCGGGCAAGCCTAGCTTCTCAAGCGTCGCAATATTCGCTTCAAAAATCGTCTCCGCTTGGGGGAACGCTTCCACGGCACGCTTAACACTGTCTTCGCGCAGTAAATGCAAAATGGCAAACGGCGCACGGTTGGTGTAGTTGCTGATGTCATCAGGCTCGGTGCCATCGAACTGAAACTTTGGATGAAAGCTGGCTAGCTGCACAACGCCTTCCAGCCCATGCTCATCGACCACATCTTCAGCGATTTCCAAGAAATCGTTGAAATCCAAAAAATCTTCAAACAGCGTTGGGTGAATCAGCAGCGTGGTGTCAATCTCCTCTGCGGGCGTTGCCACCAGCAAATCAAGCTCGCGGTCAAGTTCCTCGAGCAAATCATCCGCATGGCGTGCTTTACTGACGGCGAGACGTATTTGGTTTTTAACGTAAACGGCCTTGGCAAAGGGGCAAAGATTCAGGCCGATCACGGCTTTTTCAAGCCAGAGGCGGGTTTGCTGAAGGACAAGCTCTTCGCTCATAGCCGAAGCGTGTGGAGTGGGCATAGTTGTGCATTAATGGGGTGGCGCGAGTGATTGAGTTTAACTGGGGGGCAGTTGCGCGCTCGAGCCTCTTGTTGGCTGCATGACGGCGTTCACTTGTGCGGACACTTCGGCTTCATGAACCGCCCTTTAAGCCAGCATCGGTTGGCCCACTACACTTAAGCTAACCTCGGCGAACCAGCCCTGCTGACTTGCTGACTGGTTTGGTGTCTGCACACTGAGCCATATCATCCCCGCTCAGCTGTCGCAAAAGAATAGGAGTGCCCCCATGTCAAACGCCTTCAAAGTGGACGAACAGGTGCCCGCGATGCATCGTCTCCTATCCTCTTGTCTTCTGAGCCTAAGCCTTTTGCTGTTGTCCGCTTGCAGCAGCTACGCGCCACCAACGCCTGTTGCCGGCCTGAGCCGCGAAAGCATCGAAGCGCGTATGGGTCCATCAGCGACAGTGCGGCAACTTGCCTCGGGCAGCGTGCTGGAGTTTCCAAGTGGCCCCTATGGTTTTCATACTTGGTTTGTGTACCTAGAAACAGGCGGGCGCGCCGTTCGCGCCGAACAAGTGCTGACGGAACAGAACTTTCTGCGCGTCACCCCAGGCATGATGCAAGAGGAAGTGCGCCAATTGCTGGGAAAGCCTGGTGAGACCTACGCGCTTGCCCGCGCTCGCGGCGTGGTCTGGAGCTACCGCTATGAAAACCAAGACTGCCGGTGGTTTCAGGTTGAGTTAACGCAGGAAAAAACGGTTCGCTCGGCTGGCCTTGGCCAACTGCCTGAATGCGACCCCCGGCGGGATGACTGAGACACAGTCGTCTTAAAGCGCTGACGCGCGTTCGGGGTTGATACCGCACATGGGGGGCACTGGCGCGGGCATAACGGGTCGATGCCGGCTATCAACGCCGGCTGAAGGTCTTGCCTTGGTCATGGACCAACGGGGAGTCGTCGACCGCTACCAAGGATGAGCTACTCATCACTCATGGTTGGTCGCCGCGTATCAACGTCAGGACTTGCCGTGTAAAGCGCTCCTG
>JANPAK010000326.1:0-4856 GCA_031429925.1 Variovorax sp. | reverse complement strand
TTTCATCAATGGCGCCGTGATCGCTGCGGACGACGGCTTCGGCGTTTAAGCGCAGCGATGTGGGTAGGTATTGCCGCTGGCTTAGCTGCTGGCGCGCTGTGGGGGATGGTGTTTGTGGCCCCTCGCATGGTGCCGGGTATCTCTGGCGTGGATTTCACCGCCGGGCGATTTTTCGCCTACGGTTTGTTGGCCTTTGCCTTGATCATGGTGGCGCGAAGCCGCATCTGGCCGACTTGGGCGCAAGCTCGCGCTGCCGTGGTGTTGAGCCTATTAGGATTCACTGGGTACTATCTCCTGTTGGTCTATGGCATCCGCGACGCCGGCACAGAGGTGCCCAGCTTGATCATTGGCACGATACCGCTTTGGATGATGATCTTGGGCAAGCCAGCGGGCTTGAAATGGGCTGCCTTGATTCCCGGATTGCTGCTCACGGGATTGGGGCTGGCGCTGATGATGAATGCGTCGCATGACGCAATACGCTCGGCCAGCTCAGCCACCGCCATGGCCGGCGATCACTTTTGGCGCGGCGTTGGCTTTTCCATGGCTTCGATGGCCTGTTGGACGGCTTTTGGCATCATGAATGCCAAATGGCTGCAAGATCATCCCGAGGTGAGCGCCACTACTTGGGCCAATTGGCTGGGCGTAGCCACGGGCTTGGGCGCATTGGTCTTGTGGTTGACCGTTGGATCTGAGCCAAAAGTGCTCCTCGCCAAGCAGGATATTGCGCTAGCTGCTATTCTTTCTGTAGCAACTGGCATTGGATCAGCATGGGTGGCCACGATCCTTTGGAATATCGCCAGCCAGCGCCTGCCTGCGAGCCTGTGCGGACAACTGATCGTGAGCGAGACGATTTTTGCGCTGATTTACTCTTTTCTTTGGGATGGCCATTGGCCCAGCATCGTGCAGTTTGCGGCAGCAGCCCTGTTTTTGGCCGGGATTTTGGCGAGTATTAGAGCGCATGCTGAGCCGCGTATTCAATGAACATCGATGGAAATCCCAGCGCCTCCCGCGTGACATCGATGTTTGAGGCCAATGCACTCCCCCCAGAGCGACGCAATTGCCTGCGTGCGGCGGGTGCGGGATCGTAGCCCACCACCTCGCGCCCAGCCTACATGAGTGCGCGCGCGATGATGGCACCCATCGTGCCCAAGCCAATGAAGCCCACGCGCTAGGTTGACTGCTTCATTGAAGGCGTGAGCGTGGGTCAGGAAAGCCGAGCCTGAGAACCGTTACTCCGGCTTAAGCGGCTGCAGCCAGCGCTGCATTCAGCGTGGCGCTGGGTCGCATCACTTGCTCCACCTTGGCAAAATCAGGGCGGTAGTAGCCGCCGATTTCCGCGGGCTTGCCTTGCACAGCAGCGAGCTCATCCACAATGGTTTTTTCATTTTCAGTGAGTACTTTGGCCAGCGACGCGAAGTGCTTGGCCAGCTCGGCATCATCTGTTTGTGTGGCGAGCTCTTGCGCCCAATACATGGCCAAATAAAACTGGCTGCCACGGTTGTCAAGCTGGCCGGTTTTGGGCGAGGGATTTTTGTTGGTGTCGAGCAATTTTCCGGTGGCAGCATCCAGCGTTTTGGCCAGTAGCTTGGCGCGCGTGTTGCCGGTTTTGAGCCCCAAATCTTCGAAAGACACGGCCAGCGCCAAGAATTCACCCAGCGAATCCCAGCGCAGATGGTTTTCTTCCACGAGCTGCTGCACATGCTTGGGCGCAGAGCCGCCCGCGCCGGTTTCATACATGCCGCCGCCAGCCATCAAAGGCACGATGGAAAGCATCTTGGCGCTGGTGCCCAGCTCCATGATGGGGAAGAGATCGGTAAGGTAATCGCGCAGGATGTTGCCGGTGGCGCTGATGGTGTCTAGGCCGCGAATCACGCGCTCGAGCGTGTAGCGCATGGCGCGCACTTGGCTCATGATCTGAATATCGAGCCCAGCAGTGTTGTGCTCATGCAAATACATCTTCACCTTGGTGATGATCTGCGCTTCATGCGGACGGAACTGATCAAGCCAGAAGACCACCGGTGTATTGGAGTTGCGAGCGCGGTTGACCGCCAGTTTGACCCAATCACGGATCGCAGCATCTTTACATTGGCACATGCGCCAGATATCGCCCGTTTCCACGTCTTCGCTCATCAGCACTTCGCCTGTGGCCAGATCGGTGATGTTGGCCACGCCATCTTCGGGAATTTCAAAGGTTTTATCGTGTGAGCCGTATTCCTCGGCTTGCTGTGCCATCAGGCCGACATTGGGCACGGTGCCCATGGTTTTCGGATCAAACGCGCCGTGCCATTTGCAGAAATTGATGATTTCTTGGTAAATGCGGGCGAAGGTGGATTCAGGCATCACGGCCTTAACCTCTTTTAAGCGGCCATTGGCATCCCACATCATGCCGCCATTGCGAATCATGGCAGGCATCGAGGCATCCACGATCACGTCATTGGGCGAATGGAAATTGGTGATGCCCTTGGCAGAATCGACCATGGCCAGAGCCGGGCGACCTTCGTGGCAGGCATGCAAATCGCGCTTGATCTCGTCTTGCTTGCTTTGCGGCAGCGTGGCGATCTTGTTGTAAAGATCGACCATGCCGTTGTTGACGTTGATGCCCAGCTCGTCAAACAGTTTGGCATGCTTGGCAAAGGCGTCTTTGTAGAAAATCCGCACGCAGTGGCCAAACACGATCGGGTGCGAGACCTTCATCATCGTGGCTTTGACGTGCAGCGAGAAGAGCACGCCCGTTTTGCGCGCATCTTCAATTTCTCTCTCGTAAAACTCCAGCAGCGCCTTCTTGCTCATAAACATGCTGTCGACCACTTCGCGGTCCAGCAGCGAGACTTTGGCTTTGAGCACAATGGTCTTGCCGCTTTTGGTGAGCAGCTCCATCTTCACGTCGCGGGCGCGATCCATCGTCATGGATTTTTCACCGTGATAGAAGTCGCCAGCGTGCATGTGCGAGACATGCGAGCGCGAGGCTTGGCTCCATTCAGCCATGCTGTGGGGATTTTTACGAGCAAATTCTTTGACTGCTTTCGGGGCGCGGCGATCCGAGTTGCCCTCGCGCAGCACGGGATTCACGGCGCTGCCAATGCATTTGCCATAGCGTGAGCGGATGCTTTTCTCTTCGTCGGTTTTTGGATCTTCTGGATAAGCTGGAATGGCGAAGCCTTGGGATTGCAGCTCCAAAATGCAGGCCTTGAGCTGAGCCACTGAAGCGCTGATATTGGGCAGCTTGATGATGTTGGCCTCGGGTTTGAGGGTGAGCTTGCCCAGCTCGGAGAGTGTGTCAGGCAGGCGCTGCTCTTCTTTGAGGTGTTCGGGAAACAGCGAGAGCACGCGGGCAGCCACCGAGATATCTGCCGTATCGATCTTGATGCCAGCGGGTGCGGCAAAAGCGCGAATGATGGGCAAGAAAGAAGCTGTGGCCAGTAATGGGGCTTCGTCGGTGTAGGTGTAGATGATGGTGGGTTGCGCGGTGTTTGGCATAGGTGTGTCTCTTCGCTCGGGTGGTTGTAAGTGATCGCCTGGATGCTTGAGACAAGCATTGGCGATGCATGGACGCGATTTTGGCTGAATTTTCTTGCCCGCGACTGACCCAGGCCGGCTTTTTTACAATCGCTTTTCACATAACAAAAAAGGCGTTTTCGGCATAGCGATAATCCCAAGCATGAAATACGAGATTCCGGAAATCAAAAAACTGGTCTACGAAATGCGCATTCCCATGCGCTGGGGCGATATGGATGCCATGGGGCACGTGAACAACACACTGTACTTTCGCTATCTGGAAACGGTGCGCATCGAGTGGATGCGCTCGATTGGCTGCCAGCCCGATCCTGCTGGCGAAGGCCCGGTGATCGTGAACGCGTTTTGCAACTTTTACAAGCAGCTGGTGTATCCAGACGATGTCTTGGTCAAGATGTACGCCAGTGATCCGCAGCGCACCACCTTTGAAACCTGGGGCACGATGGAGCGAGCAGACCAACCGGGCGTGATTTACGCGGCCGGTGGCGCGACGACGATTTGGGTGAATTTCCCTTTGAACAAATCGGCGGCGCTGCCCGCTCGGATGAGGGCGCATGTGACGCCTTGAGGCGGCTTACGCCAAGGCAATCGCTACATGCGGAAATTCCCGGAGCAGCTTTTTATCCATCGTGACGAGTTTGACTTGTAGCGCGACGGCCAGAGCCACAAATTCGCAATCGTAGGCGGTGCAGGTGCTGCTTGCCGTGAGTTGCAACACGGTGTTGGAATCTACCGCGAGTTCACCGCCTTGCATGAGATCTTCTGCCTCAGTTTGCAGCGCTTGGCATTGCGCGAGCGTGAGGCTGCCTCGGCGCTGATAGCCGGTGAGGATATTGCGCAATTCGCTGCGCCAGAGCGGCGGCGCAGCCCATTGAGCATGCTCTGTCAGAAGTGCCTCGGCTGCCTCAGTCAATTCGCCGGGCAAATACAAATAGGCAATGATGTTGGAATCAACAACAATCATGCGCGGCCTTCAGCTTTGAAATTGCCGGCCAGTTGGTGGTTGAATTCAGGCAGCGCAGCACGAAGCGCGCGGGCGCGATGCAAGCGCTCGATGCTGCTGGGTGCGGCAGGGCTGAGCACGGCCTCCAAGCAAACGATGGCTTCGCTGTTGAGGCTGCGTCGATGCTGCGCGGCAGAGGCTTTGAGGCGCTCGTAAACGGTGTCTGGAATGTTTTTGAGGGTGAGGGTGGTAGGCATACGTATTCCAATTTGGAACCAAAACGGTTGCATTTTGCCATATTGGGATGTTTTGCGAGAGGCGGCTTGACCTGCGAGGACATTAAGCGGATGAAAGCGCAACCGATGCCGTGCACGAGATGCTATAAATTAAATAGCAATTT
>JANPAK010000325.1:0-4801 GCA_031429925.1 Variovorax sp. | reverse complement strand
TCTGGGTTTAGAGCGCGATCGTGGCTGATCACCACGATGCCGTCTTTCGTGACGCCCACATCAAGCTCCAGCGTGCTCACGCCCAGCTCGATCGCTTTTTCAAAGGCGGGCAGGGTGTTTTCAGGGAGCAGACCGCGAGCGCCGCGATGGCCTTGCAGATCAAAAGGATGGTTTTGGGCAGTAGCAGTATTCATAGCCCAAATTATGAGGCAAATTAGCCACCAGCCCTTATAAAGTGTGCGCAACATGCTATGAAATCAGGAGTGTTTGTCAGTCGTTGAGCAGATCATCATAGCCGCGCCATATGAAAAAGCCGTGAACAGCCCAGCCAGGCCACTGAGGGTGGCGGTGCATAATCGTTTGCAGCCATGACATCCATCATTTTTTGAATGCCCCATCGTTTGGCCGCCGCTATGCACACTGCATCCACCGTTTTGCCGCCTCAGGACGCGCAGCGCGTTCTGCTCCATAACGAAATCCATGCCCGACCGCAAGCGCGCATCCGCCTGCCGGCGTTGGTCGTCTACGTGGCTGTCGCCAATGATGGTGTGACGCGTGAGCAAGAGTGCGAGCATCTTCGGCAGTTGCCGGGTCAGCAAGACTTGAAGGTCGAGCAGCTCAAGGACAGCTTTTTGCGATTGCGATTGGATGGCTTCACCCTCAAATGGGAAAGGCACACCGAATTCACGCGCTATTCACTCGTGCAGACATTGCCTGAGCACGCGCTGTTGGGCTCACAGGAGCCAGAGCTACTGCCCTTTCTCGTTTTACCGACGCAATGGCTCAGGGATATCCCCGGGCGCACCATTGCTGCTATCAAACTTGCTATGTTGGAAGGCGATCTCAACGATACCGCGACCACCTTGAACTTAGCGCGCCAATGGCTGGGCGAGCATCAAACCGTTGCATCGCTATTGGGCAATTCCGGCGACTCCATTGCTCTCACAGACTTTGCCATACGTTCCAGCGGATTCGAACGCATGTTGGTTGTTTTTTCGCATGGAATCACCCAGACGAGAGCGGGCCGGGTCTCGCAGCGGCTGCTGGAGATGGAAACCTATCGATTGTTGGCTTTGCGCGGCCTACCCGCTGCCAAAGCCTTGGGCCCGATGCTGTCGGATGCCGAAAAGGCGCTTGCGGATATCACTGCGCAGTTGGAAAACAAGTCGGCTTCTGACCAAGCTTTGCTCGATACCTTGGTCTCATTGGCAGCGCGCGTCGAGCGCGCCACGGCAGAAAACACTTATCGATTTTCTGCCACCCGTGCTTACGACAGTTTGGTCAATCAACGCATCGCGGAGATGCGGGAGAAGGCGATTCCCGGTATTCAAGCGATCGGTGAGTTTTTACAGCGTCGCCTGTCGCCAGCGATGGCGACGGTCGCTGCCACAGCACAGCGTTTGGAATCGCTCTCAGAGCGCGTGGGGCGTACCAGTGCGCTGCTGCGAACCCGCGTTGACATTGCAGCTGAGGTACACAACCAGCAATTGCTTGAAAAGCTCACCCGTGGGCAAGAAATGCAATTGCGATTGCAGACCACGGTGGAAGGCCTGTCGATTGCAGCGATTTCTTACTATGTGATCAGTTTGCTGCTGTATGCTGGAAAAGCGCTCAAAGGCGCTGGCGTCGCGATCAACCCCGAAGTCGCGGCTGGCGCCTTGATCCTGCCCGTGTTGTGGGTGGTGTGGAAAGCCACGCGGCGTATTCACAAACGCCTGCGCGACAACCAAGCCTGAGCTTGCCTCAAATGGGCCAAGGCGCCCAAGCCTAGGGCTGGTGCGACTCAAACATCTCGCAATTGGGTGCAGTCGCCATGGAATGCTCGCTGAAACGCAACATCAATCCAGCCTTGCGCCAGACTTTTGTACGGCCGCCGCCCATTTGGGTAGCTCAGCGTTGATGAATTTCGCAAAATCATCCGCACCGAGGAACGCTGGGTCCGCACCTTGACTGATCATGCGCTCGCGAATATCCGGCATGGCCAGCACTTGTTTAAAGGCATCGGCGAGCTTGTCGACGACCGGTTTGGGTGTGCCGGCAGGGGCGAGAAAGCCATAAAAGCCCACGACATTGAAATCGCCTTTCACGGCTTTGGTCTCGTTCACGGTGGGCACATCGGGCAGGGCACGGTTGCGCTCGCTGCTGGTGACGGCCAGCGCTCGTACCTTGCCCTGCTTGTGATACTGGGCGGCTTGGAATGCTCTCGGCCATGAACTGCACTTGGCCGGCCATCAAATCAGTAAATGCAGGCGCACTGCCGCGATAAGGGATGTGCACCATGAACAAACCTGTTTGCGATTTGAACATCTCGGGCACGAGATGGCTGATGCCGCCATTGCCTGCACTGCCATAGTTCACCTTGCCGGGATTGGCCTTGGCGTAAGCCATGAACTCTTGCAACGTGTTGGCCTTCACATTGGGATTGACCAGCAGAGCGAGTGGCTGCATGGCGGTGCGGGCGATCGGCACGAAATCACGGGTGGTTTGGTAAGGCAGTTTGGAATACAAGCCCGGGTTGATCACCATCACCCCGGTGTTGGCTAACATGATCGTGTAGCCATCCGGCGCGGCTTTTTGCACATCTTGCGCGCCCACGATGCCGCCTGCCCCGGCTTTGTAGTCGACGATGATCTGCTGGCCGAGCACGCCTTGGAGTTTCTCTGAGAGCAGGCGGGCATGCTGATCGAGCGGGCCACCGGCGGGAAAGCCGATGACCAAGCGGATGGGCTTGTTGGGAAAGGCTGATTGCGCTGTAGCGTTGGCGACTAAGCCGATACTGAACAGCAAGGCGGCGATCAAGGATTGGTGAAAGCTTCGGGTTTTCATGGCAGGCGGCGGTAGAACAAAAAGGCATGATAGACGCTGCCATCATCTCGACATACTAGGAGTTTCCTTGTCCGACACCGCTTCTTCCACCATGCCGACGCGGCTCCACCATGCCGTTTGGCCAGCGCGCCTGCCGCGTTTCCTCACGCCGCCGGCCGGTTCCTTGTTCAATAACCTGCTGGTGAGTGCGCTGCGCTATCCCGACAAGGCCGCACTGCGGTTTTTCGATCGCGCTTTCACCTACGCCGAATTGCTACAAAAAGCAGAGCATCTTGCGCAGGTTTTAAAAGGGATGGGGGCCAAAAAGGGCGACAGAATTGTGGTGTGCATGCAAAACTGCCCGCAGCTGGTGATATCGCACTTTGCGATTTTGAGACTGGATGCGGTGGTGGTGCCGGTGAACCCGATGAACAAAGCGGCCGAACTGGCGCACTACATCACCGACCCCGACACGCGTATTGCGCTGACCACAGCAGATTTGGCGCCAGAATGGGCTACGGCTTCAGCCTCGGTCGATCCAGAAAAGCGATTGACGCACCTGATCGTTACCCATATTAAAGACGGCTTCGGCCCGCAGGCCGTGGAAGACCTGCCCGTAGCGTGGCACGACTGGTTGCTCACCGAGCACCCTGCGCCCGCGATGCCAGATGCGCAAGTGCACGCTTGGCGAGATCTGATGGAGGGCTCATTTGAGGATGCCCTGCCAGCGCCGCAAGCGGCCAGCGGGGATATGGCGATGTTGCCTTACACCAGCGGCACCACCGGTTTGCCCAAGGGCTGCATACACACGCACGGCTCGATCATGCACAACGCGATGGCTAGCATCCTCTGGGGCAATGGAACATCGCAAAACGTCACTTTGGCTGCTGTGCCCATGTTTCATATCACCGGCATGGTCAGCCTCATGCACGCGAATATCTATGCTGGCGCGACCTTGGTGATCATGCCGCGCTGGGATCGCGATTTGGCCGGGCGCTTGATCTCCCGGTACAAGGTCACGCATTGGACCAATATCCCGACGATGGTGATTGATCTGCTCGCCTCGCCAAATTTCGATCAATACGATTTGAGCAGCTTGGCCTACATCGGTGGCGGCGGCGCTGCCATGCCGCAGGCGGTGGCTCAGCGCTTGTTGGAGCAGTTTGGCTTGCGGTATGTCGAAGGCTATGGCCTGACCGAAACCGCTGCGCCCAGCCACAGCAACCCGGCGGATGCGCCCAAGCAGCAGTGCCTGGGCATCCCATTCATGAGTTGCGATGCGCGCGTGGTCAACCCAGAGACTTTGGAAGACATGCCGATGGGTGAGCAGGGCGAGATCGTCATGAGCGGCCCGATGAACTTCCAGGGTTACTGGAAGAATCCGCAAGCGACGGCGCAGGCCTTCTTTATGCGGGACGGTTTAAATTACTTCCGCAGTGGTGATTTAGGTCGCATGGATGAGCAAGGCTATTTTTTCCTCACTGATCGGCTCAAACGCATGATCAATGCCAGTGGCTTCAAGGTCTGGCCTGCAGAGGTGGAGGCCTTGATGTTTCGCCACCCTGCGATTGCCGAAGCTTGCGTGATTTCGGCAGTGGATGCCTATCGCGGCGAAACCGTCAAGGCGGTCGTGGTGTTGCGGCAAACCCATCAAGGTAGCGTCACCGAACAAGACATCTTGGATTGGTGCCGCGAGAACATGGCGGTTTACAAAGTGCCGCGCGTCGTCGAGTTTGCGACAGCGTTGCCCAAGAGTGGTAGCGGCAAAGTGATGTGGCGGCTGTTGCAGGAGCAGGAGCAGCAGAAAGTTGCGAGCAAGGCCTGACGCATATCATCGGGGCGTGCGACTTTTTTTCTTTTGCTTGACTTGGGCGGTGTGTACATGGGCGTTGGCGCAGCCTATGGATGCGGCTAAGCGCATGCAGGCCTGCACCACGTGCCACGGCGCAGGAGCCACGGCAACCGTCGGCCGCACGGCCAATGAAGTGTATTTTCC